>NZ_JADNQM010000029.1:0-119806 GCF_046269425.1 Amycolatopsis sp. cmx-11-12
CAGTGTTTCGGTGGTTATAGCGTCAGGGAAACGCCCGGTCCCATTCCGAACCCGGAAGCTAAGCCTGACAGCGCCGATGGTACTGCAACCGAAGGGTTGTGGGAGAGTAGGACACCGCCGGACTAACATTGAAACAGGGTCTGGGACCTGGTCGAGAACCCCTCAAGGTTCTCCCAGGTCCCAGACCCTTTTCTCATGCCCGAAACCCGCCACACCCGTGGTTGAGCACGTCACACACGTGCTCAGACGGCGAACACACGTGATTGAACGGAGAACACACGTGATCAGCCGGACAACACGATGATCTCCAGCCAATCACGCGAGTTCTCCATCTGAACACACGAGATACGCGCCTGAGCACACGAGATACGGGCTCAAGCACGCGAGATACGCGCCTGAGCACGTGAGGTACGGGGTTGGTCAGGAGCTGGCGGGGCGGCGTAGGTGGTAGATGTCCATGATCCAGCCCTTCCGTGACCGTGCCGCGGCGCGAACGGAGCGGATTTCCGAAGCGAGAGCGTCGGTGAGCGGGCCGGACAGCAGGAGCTCGTCGGGCGTGCCTAGGTAGGCGCCCCAGTAGATCTCCAGTCCCGTGTCCGCGAAGCGCGAGAACGTGCATCCGGCGTCCAACATCACGAATACGTCGTCCGCGTCCGCGGGCCAGCCCGCTTCGAGGCGCCGGCCGGTCGTGATCAGCACCGGCCGTCCGATCTGGTTCATCGTGGTCCGGTGCCGGGACGTCAGCGCGGCCACGCTGCTGACGCCGGGGACGACCTCGTACTCGAACTCCACGTTCCCCCGGGAGAGCACCGCGTCCAGCAAGGTCAGGGTCGAGTCGTAGAGCGCCGGGTCACCCCACACCAGGAAGGCGCCCCGCTCATCGGGACCCAGCGAGCCGATCATGGTCTCGTAGACGTCGGTGCGGAGCCGGTGCCAGTCGGCGACGGCCTTCCGGTAGTCATCCGGAGTACGGTCGCGTTCAGGGTCCGGTGCCCGCACGACGCGGTAGCCGGGCCGCTCGACGAACCGGTCGAGGATCTCCTGGCGCAGACCCACCAGATCCTGCTTCTCTGAACCCTTGTCGAGCACGAAGAAGACGTCGGTCTCGTTCAGCCGTCGGACGGCCTGGACGGTCAGGTGTTCAGGGTCGCCGGCGCCGATGCCGATGGCGGAGATCTTCCTCATCGCGGCAGTGTGCCCGCCCCCTCAATGCACACCCCTACCCCCATGGGGTATAAATGAAGTGATCGCTTCGTCTGTCCTGTAGAGGAGTTCGTACCGATGGCCGAAACCACCTACACCGTCAAGGGCATGTCCTGCGGGCACTGCGCCTCCTCCGTCACCGAGGAGGTCAGCGGCATCGCGGGCGTCAGTGCCGTGAACGTGGACGTGGCCAGTGGCAAGGTAACCGTCACCAGTGACACCGCGCTCGATGTCCAGATCGTGGACGCGGCCGTCTCCGAGGCCGGTTACCAGCTCGTCTCGTGAGCACCGCCGTCAAGGTATCGGCGTTCGCCGCGGCCCTGGTCGCGGTGTTCGTCGTCGCCTGGACGATCGGCTCCGCCGTCGGGCCGCCGGACGAGACACCGTCCCCACCCGCGCCGACCAGCGAGCACGAAGGGCATCACGAGGGCCACACGGGAGGCACGCCGTGAGCGTCGAGACATCCCAGCGCGTCGAACTGGCCATCGGCGGGATGACCTGCGCGTCGTGTGCCGCGCGGGTCGAACGCAAGTTGAACAAGGTCGACGGCGTCTCCGCCACGGTCAATTACGCCACCGAGAAGGCGCAGGTCGACTTCCCGGCCGCGCTTTCGGTGGACGACCTCGTCGGTGTCGTCGAGTCCGCCGGTTATACGGCCGAGCCGCCCAAACCCGACGAAGACGACGACCAGGCAGACGGGCTCCGGCGCCGATTGATCGTCTCCGCCGTGCTCGCTGTTCCGGTGATCGTGCTGGCGATGGTCCCGGCCTGGCAGTTCACTTACTGGCAGTGGGTCTCGCTGGCCTTGGCCGCCCCCGTCGTCACCTGGGGTGCGTGGCCGTTCCATCGCCCCGCCTGGACGAACTTCCGGCATGGCGCCGCCACCATGGACACCCTGATCTCCCTCGGTGTCGCCGCCGCCACCCTCTGGTCGCTCTACGCGTTGCTGTTCGGCACCGCCGGGGTGCCCGGCATGCGGCACGGCTTCGAACTGACCATGGAACGCGGCTCCGGCGCGGGCAACCTCTACCTCGAGGTCGCCGCCGGGGTGACCACGTTCCTCCTGGCCGGGCGCTATTTCGAGGCCCGCTCCAAGCGTCGCTCCGGTGCCGCACTGCGGGCACTGCTCGAACTCGGCGCGAAGGACGTCGCCGTCCTCAAAGACGGTGTCGAGACCCGCGTCCCGATCGGGGAGCTGAAGGCCGGCGACGAGTTCGTCGTGCGGCCGGGGGAGAAGATCGCCACCGACGGCGTCGTGACCGACGGCGGGTCGGCGGTCGACCTGAGCATGCTGACGGGTGAAGCCGTCCCGGTCGAGGTGAGCGTCGGTGACACCGTTGTCGGAGGGACGGTCAACGCCGGCGGCAGGCTCGTCGTCCGCGCCACCCGGATCGGTGCCGACACCCAGCTCGTGCAGATGGCGAGGCTGGTCGAGGACGCGCAGAACGGCAAGGCGCGGGTGCAGCGGCTCGCGGACCGCGTTTCGGCCGTGTTCGTCCCGGTGGTGATCGCGCTCGCGGTCGGCACGCTCGGCTTCTGGCTCGGCGCGGGCAGCGGGGCCGACGCCGCCTTCACCGCCGCCGTCGCGGTTCTGATCATCGCGTGCCCGTGTGCCCTTGGCCTGGCCACGCCGACGGCGTTGCTCGTCGGCACCGGCCGGGGCGCGCAGCTGGGCATCCTCATCAAGGGTCCCGAGGTGCTCGAGTCCACTCGTCAGGTCGACACCGTCGTCCTGGACAAGACCGGCACGGTGACCGCCGGGAAGATGAGCCTCACCGACCTCTACGGGGCCGATGAGACCGAGGTGCTCCGGCTCGCTGCGGCTGTCGAGCACGCGTCGGAGCATCCGATCGCCCGCGCGATCGTCGCGGCCGCGGAAGAACGGCTCGGTCAGCTGCCACCGGTCGAAGGGTTCCGCAACGTCGAGGGCCTGGGTGTCGTCGGCGAGGTCGAGGGGAAGACCGTCCTGGCCGGTCGCACGGCTCTCCTCGAACAGCACGACATCACGGTCGGAGACGACTTCGCCCAGGTCAAGGCGGCCGCCGAGGAGCGTGGCGCGACAGCGGTCGTGGTCGCGTGGGACGGCGAGGCGCGCGGTGTGGTCGTCGTCGCCGACACGGTCAAGCCGACCTCGAAGCAGGCCGTGAAGGAACTGCGGGCCCTCGGGCTCCGGCCGATCCTGCTGACCGGTGACAACACCGGTTCCGCGAAGGCGGTCGCCGCGGAAGTGGGGATCGACGAGGTCGTCGCCGAAGTGCTCCCCGCCGACAAGGTCGACGTCGTCAAACGCTTGCAGTCCGAAGGCCGCGTGGTCGCCATGGTCGGTGACGGCGTCAACGACGCGGTCGCGCTCGCGCAGGCCGACCTCGGCCTGTCGATGGGCACCGGGACGGACGCCGCGATCGAGGCCGGTGACCTGACGCTCGTCCGGGGCGACCTGAGTGCCGCCGTCGACGCGATCCGGCTCTCGCGCCGCACGCTCGGCACGATCAAGGGCAACCTGTTCTGGGCGTTCGCCTACAACGTCGCCGCGCTGCCACTGGCCGCGCTCGGCCTGCTCAACCCCATGATCGCCGGGGCCGCGATGGCGTTCTCCTCGGTTTTCGTGGTCTCCAACAGCCTGCGATTGCGCAGGTTCCGCGGGGTGGCCTAGGAGCGGACCAGCCGTGCGATCGCGTCGGAGGCCTCCCGGACCTTGAGGTCGGCTTCTTCACCGCCCGCGGCGGCGGCCTGGACCACGCAGGTGGCGAGGTGCTCGTCCAGCAGTTCGAGCGAGAACGACTGGAGTGCCTTGGTGGCGGCGGACACCTGGGTCAGGATGTCGATGCAGTACTTGTCCTCTTCGACCATCCGCTGCAACCCGCGGATCTGCCCCTCGATCCGGCGCAGGCGCTTGAGATAGGCCTCCCGCTCGCTGCCGTAGCCCGTCATTCCGCACCCGTTCTCTCGTCGTTCCCCAGCCATCGCCGAGTATACCCTCCCCACGTATCTGCCCCGGGCGGGCGGAATTCGCGGGTGTCAGGATGTCGAGGACGGTCCGGCGGCTCCGACTCAAGCGTGAACGGCCGGGCACCCGGCCGGATGACCAGGAGGAACACCGATGAAGTACATGATCATGATCACGATGAACCCCACCGCGTGGGACGCCCTCCCCGAGGAGGAACGCAACGAGGTGGTCGCCCGCATCGACCCTTTCATGAAGAAGCTGACCGACAGCGGCGAACTGCTCGGGACGCAGGCGCTGGGGGAGCCGAAGGAGAGCACGGTGGTCCGGGTGCGTGACGGCGTCCCGGTGGTCACCGACGGTCCGTTCGCGGAGTCGAAGGAGTACCTGGCGGGCTTCTACCTGGTCGAATGCGACAGCAAGGAGCGCGCGATCGAGATCGCGGGCCAGATCCCGGACGCGCATATCAACGCGATGGAGATCAGGCCGGTGGTCTTTTCTTCCGGGCTGTGATTCCACCAGTCAGGCGCAGCCTGTCCGTTGAGGGTGGTGGTGGGGCGGGGTCCGGGGCTTAAGTGGCGACTGCTTCAGTGCCGGTGCGGGCCTCTGGCCTGCTCCGGCGCTGAACGGGCACTGCCGGCTTCGGTTCTTCGGTGATCGTCAGGACCGTACCGGCCTCCGCGAGCAGTTCGCGGCAGCCGACCAGCTGGTTCAATACGTCATCGCGCAGGTGGAGGGCCACATCGGCCTTCTGCCGCGCGTCGGCGAGCAGGCGCTCGCCCTCTTCGGCGGCGTCGTTGAGCAGCTTTCGCGCCCGTGCTTGCGCGGCTTCGTCCCGCGCGGCGAGTGCGCGCATCGCCTCCGCCCGCCGCAGCGTCATGGCGCGTTCGAAGTCTTCGGTGATCCGCTTCCGTTCCGCCTCGGCCTTGGCGGCCTCCTCGGTGGCGCGCGCGATGATGTCTTCACCCTCTTCGCGGGTGAGTTCGAGCATCCGGCGCGATCGCTCCTGCAACGCGTCCGGTGCGATCGGCACGCGGCTGATCCGATCGACGCTGGCTTTCAGTTCGCGGTTTTCCTCTCGCGCGGCGGTGAGTTCCGCGGCGAGCGCCTCTCCGCGGCGGATCGCTTCGTCACGTTCGGCGGCGGCTCGGCGTAGCTCGGTTTCCACCTCGCGAACGAATTCCCGGACCTGAGCGCGATTGAAACCACGCCACGCCAGATCGAAGCCGGGCATCTCCATTGGTCACCTCCACAGTGGGCGATCCGTCACCGGTGCGCGCTTCTTTTAGTACACAAAGTCTTTGCAGCACGGGGCTTTCCCCGTCCAGTGTGCCTGAAGCCGCAAGGACACGCGTCACGGGTGGGTGATCTTTGCGCCGAGCGGTCCGCGCAAGAGGGGAGAAGGGTGATCCTCGAACAGGTGGGAGAATGGACGACCATCGTTTTACCCCAACTGGAGGTGGCCGCGTGACGAGCAGCCGAATTCGGGTCCCTGGCTGGAATACGGCGACAGCGGACGAAGGGTATCGGCAGGTCAGAGAGAACATCTCGATCTTGCTCGCCGAGCACTCGGGCGCGGGCGAGCTGGGCGTCCCGGCCTGTCCACAGTGGACCGTCCGGGATCTGCTCGCGCATGTGACCGAAATCTGCGATCGGGTGATCACCCGGTTCGGGGGAGAGCCGTGTCCGGTTCCGGAGACGGCGTCGGTCGCCGAATTGCTGAAGCTCTGGAACGAGCGCGGGCCCGAGGCCGACACCCTCCTCGCCGCGGACGGCGACGGGAAGAGCCGCGGCGACATCATGGTGATGGACGCCTTCACCCACGAACTCGATCTCCGGTACGCGCTCGGCGCTCCACTGCCCGAGGCGCACGCGGCCTGGCTGCGGGGTTTCGAAGTGCTCGTCAGCGGCCTCGGCGCTTCGGTCACCAAGCACGGGCTGCCCGGAATGCGGATCGAGACCGAGGGAGGGACGTGGATCGCGGGCACCGAGCCGGTCGCCGCGGTGCTCTCGGGGCCGCCCGCCGCTCTGTACCGGTCGCTCGCCGGGCGCCGGAGCCCGGCCCAGATCGCCGCCTTGGACTGGCTGGGCGATCCCGAGCCGTGGCTTCGGGCCTTCACCTGGGGGCCGTTCACCCCGCCGTCGGAAGCGATCGAGCGCTGATCAGCCGGCCGGGGACATCGAGGACAGCATCGCGGCCAGCGCGAGCACCACGGCGACGATCAGCACCTCGACCCCGACGCTGACCCGCAGTTTCCGCAGGTCGGCGGTCACGACGCCGGTGCCGCCGCGGCCGGAGATCCCGCGGCGCACCGCGTTGCGGCTCAGGTTCGCGACCAGCAGCAACGTGGCGAATCCGGTCAGCTTCAGCAGGAAGACGATGCCGTAGGCCGACGTCCAGAGCGCTTCCACCGACGGGACGAGCCGGAAGCCGAGGTAGGCGCCGCTGACCACCATGACCACGATCGACCAGGTGGCGATCGGATGGAACCGCGCCAACGCCGGTTCGGCCTCCGACGCCGAGTACTCGCCGCGCAGCAGCACGGCCAGCTGGATCAGCCCGCCGACCCAGACGGCCATCGCGCCGAAGTGCGCGAGGTCGGCGCTGACCGAGAGGAACATGATCTTGTCGGCCACCGCGTGCCCGGTCGCGGAGAAGCTCAGCATCACGATGAACCCGGCCGCGATACCGAGGTTCTCGTAGCGCGACCGCAGCCTGTCCGGCAGGTCGGGCGCCAGCAGCCGTCGCACGATCACGGCGAGCGCGACGATCGCGGCAAGGCGCAGGAGCAGGAGCTTCCCGTACGCCACCCGCAGGGTCGCCTCGATGAGCGCAGGGTCGAAGACCGAGCCAACGCCACGGCCCGAGACGTACGGGCCTTGCAGCAGGAACCCGGCCACGGCCGTCACGGCCGAGAGCCACACTCCGACGGTGATCAGCTTCCGCGCCGCCGGATCGGTCCGGCCACCAGGACGGCAGACCAGCACGAACACCAGCCCGCCGAGCAGCGCGACGCCGCCGAACGAGCCCCAGCGGAACGTGGTGAACAGCGCGTCGGTCACCGGATCCGTGCCGGTGGAGGCGGACACCGCGCCCGCCGAGGTGATCAGGGGGCCGGTGCCGATCACGAAAGCGATCGTGCCGCGCACCGGATGTGAGTCAGTCGAGACGAAGGCGTACTCGACGAGGTAACTGCCGTCGGGGAGATCGGGCTCGAGCTTGACGGCGACCTGTTCCGCGACGTCGCCCGGCTGGAACACCGGTCCGGTGACGACGTCCGTACCCTGCTGGTCGACGACCTTGATCGAGTTCGGCTGGATGCCGATGTTCTCCGACAGGGTGATCGAGACCTGCGCGGGCGCCGAGGTGAGCCGGGCGCCGTCGGCGGGATTCGAGGCGAGGAGTTCGACGTGGGCCGAGGCCGGGGCCGCGGCGAGCACCGCGATCCCGAACCACGCCGCCACAAGGGCCAGGAGCGCGAAGAGCCTCCTGGTCACGACGCCGTTGTCGCCAGCTCACGCCGGCTTTCGGGCGAGCACGTGCAGCCGGTGAGCTGCCGCTCGACGGCGGAGGCCTTCCGGTGCACGAGCATCGCGATGATCATCGGGATGGTGACGATCGTGTTGTAGAACAGGTGCAGTTCCACCCGGGGGATGAACAGCTGGATGATGCTGCTCGGCGCGGTGCCGCCGCCGAGGCGCCAGCCGGTCTGCGCCTGGATCAGCAGCAGCAGATGCTCGATGTGGTGCCAGAACTGCAGGCCGAGCGCCAGGTTCCACCACTGCCGCGAGCGGCCGGCGAAGCCCTTGCGCAGGGCGAACAGCGCGATCAGCATGACGATGGCGTAGCCGTAGTGCAGCCATTCGGAGCTGATCAGCTTGGGGAAGGGGATGCCGAGCACGCCGCGGGCGTCCGGGGTCTTCCAGCCGAGGACGTAGATCTGGAACGCCTGCACGAGGTGTTCCGCCCAGTGTGCCAGCACGATCAGCGCGAAGACGTTGAGCGCCGCCCGGTGGTATTTCCCGTTGAGCGAGGCGAGCAGGCCAGGACGTGGCGAATCGAGTGCGGCCATGAAAGGGCTCCTAGGGCGAAAGACCGGCCGGTGACGGATGTCGACGATATCTCGCGCACCGGCCGTTTCCATTACTCCGGATTGCTCATCTGACCTGTGGTGCTGCGGCCGAATGGCTCAGTGGACGACGATTCCGTGGGACATCTGAGGTGCGGCGGGGATGTGGAACAGCTCGGTGAACAGTTCCAAGTACTCGAAGGCGCCGTCTATCCGGACCTTGCCGGTGCGGGTGGCGTCGGCGGCGCTGAGTTCCCCGCTCAGCAGGTCCTTGATGAACGGCCCCAGCGGTTCGATCGTCGCGTCGGCGCCGGGATGCGCGCCGTCCGCGACCTTGAGCGCGCCGTCCTCGACGATCGCGTGCAGGACCATGCCGCCCGGGTAGTGCAGTTCGTAGGTGGCGTGGACGCCCTTGGCCTTCTCGCTCTGGAACGTCGTGTACAGCGAGAGGATCGCCGCGTCCGTGGTGAGCACGTCTTCGGGAGCCGGCCGGCCGAGGGACCGCGCGCCCCACAGGCCCAGGTCCAGCACGATCTGGTCGAGTTCGCCGCCGTACTCGGTGAGTTCGTAGACCACCGCGGCGTCGAGCTGGGGGAGCAGACGGCGGCGGAGCACCCCGGACTGCTCGAGTTCGTTGAGCCTCGCGGACAGGGTGCTCGCCGGGATCTTGGGCAGGCCGGCCCGCAACTCGGTGAACCGCTTCGGGCCGAGGACGAGGTCACGGACGATCAGCAGCGACCAGCGTTCGCCGATGATCTCCAGTGCGCGGGCGAGACCGCAGAACTGTCCATAGGTACGACTGGTCATCCGCCGATCCTCACTTTCGTTTTCCCGTGGCAGGAGCAGGTCTTCACGCGGGTTCACCCTCGGAGAGCAGGTCGTGGTGCAGGATCTGCAACTCGTCGCAGGGCTCGACGCCCAATTCATTGTTGAGCCTGGCACGCACCTGGCGATAGGTCGCGAGGGCATCGGATCGCCGCCCACTGCGCCCGAGGACGCGGATCAGCTGGCCGTGCAGTGCCTCGTCCAGCGGGTTCGCGGTGACCAGTGAGCGCAGTTCGCCGATCAGTTCGTGCCGCATCCCGGCCGCGATGTCCGCCTCGATGCGCAGGTGCAGCGTGCTGCGCCGCTGTTCGACGAGGTCGACGGCGTACGCCGACAGCACCGACCCACAGTGGACATTCGACAGCGGCGGCCCGGACCACAGGTCGAGCGCCGACCGGAAGGCCTTGGCTGCTTCGGCGGGCTCGCCCCGCAGTTGCAGTTCCCGGCCCTGCTTCTGCAGCGCCTGGAACTCGAAGACGTCCACCTGCTCCGGGGCGATCCGGAACACGTACCCCGGCGGTTTCGTCGCCAGCATGGTCTCGCCGTACGGGGCGAGGTCGTTCTCGTCGATGCACCGGCGCAGCTGGTAGACGTAGGTGTGCATCGTGGTGCGGACGCTGCGCGGCGGGTCGTTGGCCCACAGCTCCTGCACGATCGTGTCGATGTGCACGATCTTCCCCGGGCTCATCACCAGCATGGCGAGCACCTGGAGCAGCTTCGGCGTCGTCGGCGCGTAGTCGATCCCGTCCCGCACGAGTTCGAGCGGGCCGAGCAGGGTGAAGCGGACGGGGCTTGCGGACAGGTCCGGATTCGGGTTAGGTGCCGAGCCGTGGTGCGTGTCCGATACTCGTGATCCGGCATACATCGCAAGCGCCCTCCAGCTCGATACGCGTCGGGTCCCGTTTTCCCAGTGCGTCGACAGTGACAGAGCGGCGGGCACCGGGCCAGTGAGCCGTCCACCAGGTCCCGCGTGCGTGTGTCCCGGAAGAACATGGGTTTTTCATGCCCGACCCGTGAATCTCGCACTGGCCGGTACGCGGCCCCGCGCAGCAGGATTCGGGGACCGCACCGACCTACGGGGGTTCCCATGCGCGAGGCAGTGTCGAACGGGTCAGGCTCCAGCACCGGCGGTCTGGGATTCAAACGGCATCTGCGGGCGGAGATCAGTGAGGGCAACGGCGCCTATCTGTTCTCGGAACAAGGGGTCATCGCGATGCGCGGCGCGCAGGTCGCCTCGGTCGCGGCGTTGCTCGACGGTACCCGTGACCTCGACGGACTCCTCTCCGCCTGTCCGGAGGGGATGAGCGCCGAGCAGGTCACCGGGGTGCTGGCCCGGCTCGTGGAAGCGGGGCTGGTCACCATCCGCGTCCCGGACGAACTCAGCGGGGACGAACGCGCGCTCGCGTACTGGGACGCGTGCGGTCTCGACGCGTCCGCGGTCGCCTGCCGTCAGAAGCCGGCGACGGCGAGCCTGACCGCGATCGGCCGCGGCGTCGACACCTCGCAGGTGGAGAACGCGCTCGTCGCGAGCGGGATCGAGGTGGTCGGGACGGCCGCCGAACTGGCCATCGTGCTGTGCGACGACTACCTCGACCCGAGGCTGGCCGAGATCGACGCCGAACACCGGCGCACCGGCAGGCCGTGGCTGCTGGCCCGGCCGTCGGGCTCGCAGGTGTGGATCGGCCCGATCCTGCAACCCGGCCGGTCCGGCTGCTGGCACTGCCTGACCAACCGGCTGTGGGGGCACCGGCACGCGGAGGCGTGCGTGCAGGAGGTCCTCGGGCACGACGGCCCGGCCTCGTTCCCGATGCCCGCCGTGCCGCCGCTGACCGCGGCCGCGTCGCACCTGATCTCCCTCGAAGCGTCCAAATGGCTGGCGGGACACCGGTATCCGGGTCAGCAGGCCGTGTGGATCCTCGACACCCTCGACCTGCAAGGACGGCTGCACGAACTGCGGCGGCGTCCGCAGTGCCCGGAATGCGGTGACGAAGGGATCGTCGCCGCGCGGACCGCCGAACCGGTCGTGTTGCGGGAGGCGAAGAAGGCGACGTCGGGCGGTGGCGGGCACCGGACGCTCACCCCGGTCGAGGTGCTCGACCGCTACGGCCACCTGGTCAGCCCGGTCACCGGCATCATCAAGGAGATCGCCCGCGACCCGAGGGCGCCGGCGTTCGTGAACGCCTACCGGTCCGGGCTCAACGTCGCGCGCCAGGTGCGCGGTGAAGCCGGGCTGCAAGCCGGGCTGCGCGGGGACAACGGTGGCAAGGGCGCCAGCCCGCTCGACGCCGAGGTCGGCGCCCTGTGCGAGGCGATCGAACGGTTCTCCGCGAACTACCAGGGCGACGAACTGCGGATCCGCGACACCTTCCGCGCGCTCGGCGAGGACGCCGTCCACCCGAACTCGTGCATGCTCTTCGACGAACGCCAGTACGACGGCCGGGACGAGTGGAACGCCAAACACGCGATCTTCCAACACGTTCCCGAACGGTTCGACGAGAAGGCGGCCGTCGACTGGACGCCGTTGTGGTCGCTGCCGGAGCGACGCCGGAAGCTGATGCCGACGGCGTACCTCTACTACGGCGTGCCGCTGGAGTGCGGGATCACCGGGATGCGCGCCGACTCCAACGGCTGCGCGGCCGGCAGCAGCATCGAGGACGCTGTCCTGCAAGGACTGCTCGAACTCGTCGAACGGGACGCCGTCGCGATGTGGTGGTACAACCGGCTTCCGGTGCCAGGCGTCGACATCGCCTCGTTCGACGACCCGTGGGCCGAGGAGATGGTCGGCCAGTACGCGCGGGCTGGCAGGGAACTGTGGGTCCTCGACCTGACCGCGGATCTCGGTGTCCCGGTGATGGTCGCGCTGTCCAGGAGTATCGCCGGACCCCGCGAGAACGTCATGATGGGTTTCGGCGCCCACCTGGATCCCAGGACGGCGCTGCGGAGGGCGGTCAGCGAGCTCAACCAGATGATCCCGGCGGTGCTCGCGAACGACGTCGAACTCGACGATCCCGACGCGGCGCGGTGGCTCCGGCACGCTACGGTCGCGAACCAGCCGTATCTGCTGCCGGCGCCTGGACGGTCGGCGAAACGGGCCGCGGACTTCAAGTTCGTCCGGCGGGCCGACGTACGGGACGACGTGGAATCGCTGGTACGCAAGCTTTCCGCGCTGGGGATGGAGACACTGGTGCTGGATCAGACCAGGCCCGACATCGATCTTCCGGTGGTCAGGGTGGTCGTTCCGGGGTTGCGGCCCTTCTGGAGCCGCTTCGCACCCGGACGGCTGTTCGACGTGCCGGTGCGACTGGGCAGGCTCACCGAACCGACCCCGTACGACCGGCTGAATCCCTTCCCCATGTTCTTGTAGATCCGGCTGGAGCAACAGTTGAGGACAGATCCCCCCGGCGGTGTGGCCGAGACGATCCCCTTGTGGTCGCTCACCGACGACAGCCTTGTCGAGATCGGTGAGGACGGCTCCTTGGTGGTCGTCACGCGGTGGGGGGAGTACGACTTCGACCGCGCCGGGCCACTGGTCCGGGAATCGTTGCGGCGGATGGCCTTGGGGCCGATCTCGCTGGCGAACGTGACGTCCTCGTGGGAGCCTGTCGAGCGGGAGCCCGACCTCGAAGGCGAGCTGAGCTGGACGGCCGAGGGGGCCGACGCGCTGCGGCAGGCACTCAAGGAACTCGGCGGTTCCGTGGTGCATTCGCTCGGCCTCGCCGACGGGAGAGGACCGCTGCTTTCGGTGATACCGGTGGCGCTCGCCCCGGTGTTCGCACCGGTCGAGATCCCCGCCGCGCGCCCGATCCGGTTGTCCCGCTTCTGTTCCCTGCGCTCCGACGCCTACGGGATGGGGTTGGAGTCGCCGTCCGCGAGGTACCGCGTCGTGCTGTTCCAGCCGTGGGCGGTGCACGTCGCGGCGACACTGGCGACGGCGAAGTCGGTGGGGGAGATCGTGTCCACGACCGGGATCGAGCCAGGGGTGGTCGGCGCGATCGTGTCCTATCTGGTCGCCGCGGGCGTCGTCCAGCTCGCGGGGGAGCACGGCCGGTTCGCCGAGGACGAGGATCCGGAACTCGGCCTGTGGTCCCCGGACGAACTGCTGTTCCACACCACGAGCCGGACCTGGCGGCCCGGTGGCCCGGCCGATCTGCCGGGGCTCGGGAAACCGCCGGTGGTCAAGGCCGCCACCGGCGAGGGGCCGGTCTACTCGCTCTACCGGCCGGATCTGGCCGACCGCGCGGAGACCGATCCGACGCTGACGGCGTTGCTGGAGAACGATCACACCTGCCCCGAATTCACCGAGGGTGTGCTGTCCGCCGAGCAGATCGGCGAGTTCCTGTTCCGCGGCGCGAGAATCCGGTCGATCGGGCCCGCACATTTCCCCAATGGGCCTAGCCACAACGCTTCGCAGCGGCCGTACTTCAGCGTCGCGTGCCTGTACGAACTCGAGCTGTACGTCTCGGTCAACCGTTGTTCGGGGCTGGAGCGCGGAATCTACCATTACGACCCGCTCGACCACCGGCTCAGCCTGGTCAACGACGACGAGGCCGACCTCGACGCGATGCTCGACATGGCGATGATCGGCGGCGGCAACCATCGGCGGCCCTCGGCGCTGATCACGGTGACCGCGCGGATGCCGAGGATGGCGTCGGTGCTCGGCGGTGGCGCGTACGCCACGACCCTGGCGCACGTCGGCGCGTTGCAGCAGACGCTCTACCTCGTCGCCCGCGCCATGGGGCTGGCCGCGCACGCCGTCCCGGTGGACGCCGGCGACCGCGTCGACCGCGCCCTGAAGCTCGAATGGCCCGCCGAAGTCGGTGTCGGGGAGTGCGTGCTCGACCTCCCCGCGTGATCAGATGGCGAACTCGCGTGATCAGACGGAGAACTCTCGTGCTTGGACGGAGAACTCTCGTGTTCTCCGTCTGATCACGCGTGATCTCCGTTCAAGCACGAGAGATCGCCGCCCAGTCACGCGAGATCGTCGGTTCGACCGTTCGCCGATCGCGCAGAGCTGGATAACCCCTGCGTAGACCCCATCTCGATCGCGCGTCGAGTGCTTCGAAATCGGTGAAGCGTTTGCTGGCGAGCAGAGGAAAAGCGACAGCGAATCCGAGGTTGGTCTGATGCAGCTACGAACAGTCGCCACGGCGGCGAACGAGAAAGGCGCCATCGAACCCGGTCGGCTCCCCGAGCCGGCGTCTCCCTTGCAACCTGCGGTGCTGCAGGCCATCTCCGCGATGCACGCGAGGTACTTCGACCCGATCACACTGGGGGATCTGGCCTCCGAGGTCTTCGTCAGCCCGTTCCACTTCTCGCGGATCTTCACCAAGGCGACCGGGGTGACCCCCGGCCGGTACCTCACCGCGATCCGGCTCTTCGAAGCGAAACGACTGCTGCTCACGACGTCGTTGACGGTGTCGGACATCGTCTGCAGTGTCGGCTACAGCAGCGTTGGCACGTTCACCAGCCGCTTCACCCGTGCGGTCGGGATGACCCCGACCCAGTACCGTGACCCGGAGGTCGGCGAACTGCTCGTGGCGCTGGCCCCGCATTTCCAGCGGCTGCCGTCGCTGGAAGCCTTGCACAGTGCCGGAATGGGCTACGCGTCGATGCGCAGCGGCACCGGGACGATCAGCGTGCGCGTCGAGACCCCGCGCGGGGCAGGCCCGGCGAGTGTCCTCATCGGACTGTTCGCCGAGCCGATCCCGCAGTGCGGCCCGGTCGCGTTCGGCGGACGGGCGAACGTCCTTTCGGCGGACATCGAGATCCAGAACGTCCCCGAAGGCCGGTGGACCGTGATCGCGGTCGCGGAGCACGCCGCCGGGACCGCCGCGTCGTCGTTCTCCGTCGGTACCCTGCCCGGCCGCGTCGACATCACCCGGTACGGCCGTGTCCACCTGCGGATGCCGATGCGCACCCCGCAGCCGACCGACGCGCCGATGGCGATCACTCTCGCCGGGAACCCGACGTCGACCGGGAACCGCATGACCATGCCCGCTCCCGACTATCTCCGCGCGGTGGCCTGAACCAGGGCTATTCCCGGTTCTCCCGGTTCACGCAAACCGGGAGAACCGCGGGCGCAACCGTGGAGTAGCTGCCGGGTCATCACGCATGTGAGCCTTTAACCAGTCCGCAGAATTCGAATCCACCCTTAGGGGGAGAGTGCGTTGGGCAATGGTTGGCGCACGTTAAGACGTCGCATGATCACACCGGACGTCTCCGAGACGTCGCTGGACAAGCGGGGTTTCCACAAGAAGAGCCCAGCCGCTCAAGAATTGCTGGAGACCGTCGGGGAGAAATTCCTGCTCGGCTACGCGCACGCGGTCGAAGCGCGTTCCACCGAACAGGCCGAAGAATGGCTCGAACGTATTCCGGTCAAATTCCGCGGCTTCGCCTACGAAGGCGCCGGAATGGGTTACGGAATGCTGGACGGCCTGCCGGGGGGAGGCCGCGGGCATATCGCGGACCTCCTCGACGGTCCCGGTGAGAAGCACGACTACATCATCTACGTCGGCGTCGGCTGGGCGATGGCGCGGCTGCCGCGCTTCCGCTGGCCCTCCGCCGAGGACTTCGACCCGTTGCTGCGCTGGCTGGTGCTCGACGGGTACGGCTTCCACCAGGCCTACTTCAAGACCGCCAAGTACATCGACGGTCAGTTCCAGGACCCGGACTTCAGCTGGCCCGCCGGCAACAACGGCTACTCGTCGCGGGCGATCGACCAGGGCATCGGCCGGGCGCTGTGGTTCATCTGCGGCACCGACGTCGATCTCGTCACCGACACCATCGCGAGGTTCCCCAAGCAGCGTCACGGAGATCTCTACGCCGGAGTCGGGCTCGCCTCGACCTACGCGTGCGGTGTCACCTCCGACGAACTGCTGAAGCTGGCCGAATTCGCCGGTGAGTACCGCGGAAACCTGGCCCAGGGCAGCGCTTTCGCCGCCGAAGCCCGGGTTCGCGCCGGACTGCTGATCCCCGAGACCGAGGTCGCCACCCAGGCGATCTGCGGGCTGCCGGCCGAGCGCGCCGCGGCCATCACCCAGGAGGTCCGTCCGGCCGTGGTGGTCGACGGTGAGCTCCCGGCTTTCGAAACCTGGCGACAGCGCATCGCCGCCGAGGTACTCACTTCTGGAGGTGCAGGTAAATGACCGCGACCTTGGGCTGGCTCCGCAAGCAGCTTGCGGGCATCGTGGCGCTGTTGCTGATGGCGGGACTGTTCGTGGTGGCCCAGCTGCCAACGGTCTCGACCGCCGACGCGGACACCATGGCGTCGAAGTACGCGTTCGAGCCGTTGACGATCGCCCTGCCGGAGGCGGCGAAAAGCCAGTCGATCCGGACGGTGAACAAGGAATACGAGCACATCCGCGCCTGGATCTCGTCGGTCGGTGCCGCGATCGCGGTCAACGACCTCGACGGTGACAAGCTCGCCAACGACCTGTGCTTCGTCGACCCGCGCAGCGACCAGGTGGTCGTCACCCCGACGCCGGGCAAGGGCGGCGACCGGTACGCGCCGTTCGCACTCGACGCCGCGCCGCTGCCGATGGGTAAGTACATCGCGCCCATGGGCTGCGTGCCCGCGGACCTGAACGAGGACGGCCGGGTCGACCTGCTGGCCTACTACTGGGGCCGCACGCCGATCGCCTTCCTGGCGAAGCCGGGTGCCACGAAGCTCGAGCCGAAGGCCTACGAGCCGGTGGAACTGGTGCCGGGCAACAACTCCAAGAACGGCGAGTACTCCGGTCCACTGTGGAACACCAACGCCGCGTCCGTCGGTGACTTCGACGGCGACGGCCACCAGGACATCTTCATCGGCAACTACTTCCCCGACAGCGCGGTGCTGGACGACCGCGTCCAGGGCGGGGTCGAGATGAACAAGTCGATGTCGCACGCCGACAACGCCGGTGGCAAGTACATCCTGCGGTTCACCGGCGCCACCCAGGGCGCGAAGCCGTCCGCGACGTTCGCCCTCGACGACAAGGCCATCCCCGCCGACGCGCAGGGCGGCTGGTCGCTCGCGGCCAGTGCCACCGACGTCGACGGCGACAACCTGCCGGAGCTCTACATCGGCAACGACTTCGGCCACGACCGCCTGCTGTACAACAAGTCCCGTCCCGGTCACGTCGAATTCGCCGAGGTGAAGGGGATCCGCGGGGCCAACGAGCCGAAGTCGAAGGTGCTCGGCAACGACTCCTTCAAGGGCATGGGCGTCGACTTCGCCGACCTCGACCACGACGGCCTCTACGACCTGTACGTCAGCAACATCACGACGTCCTGGGGTATCGAGGAAAGCCACTTCCAGTTCATGAACACCGCCAAGGACACCGCGGATCTGCGCGGTCGTCTCCAGGGCGGCGAGGCACCGTGGGTCGACCGCAGCGCACAGGCGGGCACCGCGTGGTCCGGCTGGGGCTGGGACGTCAAGATCGCCGACTACAACAACAGCGGCGAATCGGTGATCACCCAGGCGACCGGCTTCGTCAAGGGCGACGTCAACCGCTGGCCGCAGCTGCAAGAACTGGCGACGTCCAACGACGAACTACTGAAGCATCCCTACTTCTGGCCGAACATGGTCGCCGGTGACGACGTCGGTGGTGACCACACCCTGCACTTCTGGGCCAAGGGCGCCGACGGCCGCTACACCGACCTGGCCCCGCGCCTCGGCCTCGCGGTCCCGGTGCCCACCCGCGGAATCGCCACCGGTGACGCCGACGGTGACGGCAAGCTCGACTTCGCCGTGGCCCGCCAGTGGGAGCAGCCGATCTTCTACCACAACGTCAGCGCCGACACCGGTTCGTACCTGAACCTGAAGCTGGTGCACGACAAGGCTTCGGCGGACGGACCGCTCAAGGCGGCGGGCACCGCGGCGATCGGCGCGCAGGTCACCGTCATCACCCCCGACGGCAAGAAGTACATGGACCGCGTCGACGGCGGCAGCGGCCATTCCGGCAAGCGCAGCCACGAGATCCAGATCGGACTCGGCAAGGTCACCGGGCCGGTGAAGGTGTGCCTGCAATGGCGCGACCTGACCGGGCAGATCCGCACGCAGGAAGTCCAGCTGACCCCGGGCAACCACACGTTCCAGCTCGGCGCTCAGGCGAAGGAGAAGTGACCCGTCATGGCTGAGCAGACACTGACCGCACCGAAGAGCAACAAGACGATCACGGCCCTTCGCCGGTTCGCGATCTCGATCACCATCTTCAACATCATCGGCTACACCGTGCTCGGGTTCGAGCAGCCGTACACCTATCCGTTCATCGCGCTGGCGACGGCGTACACCGCGGAAATCCTGCTGGAGATCATCGGGGCGCGAGTTCAGGGCCGCGACGTTCGCTTCCGCGGCAACGGTTTCAAGGGACTCGCGGAGTTCCTGCTCCCGGCGCACATCACCGGTCTCGCGCTCAACATGCTGACCTACGTCAACGACCAGGTCCTCGTGATGATCTTCGGCGTGGTGGTCGCCGTCGGCGCCAAGTGGGTCCTCCAGGCCCCGGTGCGCGGCAGGCTCCGGCACTACATGAACCCGTCGAACTTCGGCATCACGATCATCCTGCTGGTGTTCCCCTGGGCGAGCATCGCGCCGCCGTATCACTTCACCGAGCAGGTCGACTCGTGGGTCGGCTGGCTGATCGTCGGCATCATCATGGTGTCGGGCACGGTGCTCAACGCGATGCTCACCCAGCGGATGTGGCTGATCGGCGCGTGGCTCATCACCTTCGCGCTCCAGGCGATCATCCGAGGTCTGGTGTTCGACACCGCGATCCCCGGCGCGCTCGGGATGATGACCGGGGTGGCATTCGTGCTCTACACGAACTACATGGTCACCGACCCGGGTACGACCCCGTCGAAGCCGGCGTCGCAGATCCTGTTCGGTTCGGGGGTGGCGATCGCCTACGGGTTCTTCATGGTGGTCCACGTGGCGTACGGCCTGTTCCTGGCCACCGCCCTCGTCTGCCTGATCCGCGGGATGTTCCTGTGGGGCCTGCACTTCTCGCAGAAGGCCACCGCGAAGTGGGAGGCCGAGCAGGCGAAGTCGGCCGAAATCACCACCCTGCCCAAGCCTGCCGAGAAGACGGAGACGGAAACCGGGGCCGTGGCGGCATGAGTCAGAGTGCGGAAGTCACTCGGGGGGCGCGTCTCGCGCCTCCCGGGCCGCCGCGCCGAGCGACCTTCGGTCTGCTGAAGAAGCTTTTCACCGACCGGCTGGCGCTCATGTCGGACTCGGCGGAGGCCTACGGGGACGTCGTCCGGATCGCGATCGGTCCGAAGACGATGTACCTGGTCAACCACCCCGATCTGGCGAAACACGTGCTCGCGGACAACGCGGCCAACTACCACAAGGGAATCGGCCTCCAGGAGGCCCGGCGGGCGCTCGGCGACGGGCTGCTCACCAGTGACGGCGAGGTCTGGAAGAAACAGCGCCGCACGATCCAGCCGGTGTTCCAGCCCAAGCGGATCGCGCGGCAGGCCTCGGTCGTCGCGAACGAGGTCGAAGGCCTCGTGAAACGCTTGCGGGACGCAGGCGGGCCGGTCGAGATCCTGCACGAGATGACCGGGCTGACCCTCGGTGTGCTCGGCAAGACGTTGCTCGACGCGGACCTCGGTGGGTTCACCTCGCTGGGCCACTCCTTCGAGGCCGTGCAGGACCAGGCGATGTTCGAAGCGGTGACGCTGAGCATGGTCCCGCAGTGGGCTCCGCTGAAGAAGCAACTGCGGTTCCGGGAATCGCGGGACGACCTCCGCCGCATCGCCGAGGAACTCGTCGAGGAGCGGTTCGCGAACCCGGTCGAGAACGGGGAAGACGTCCTGTCCCGCCTGATCGCGACCGACGGGACCCGCGAACAGATGCGGGACGAGCTGATCACCTTGCTGCTGGCCGGGCACGAGACGACGGCCAGCACGCTGGGCTGGGCGTTCCACCTGCTCGACGAACACCCCGACGTCGCGGCGAAACTGCGGGCTGAGGCCGATTCGGTGCTGGGCGACCAGTTGCCCACCCACGAGGATCTGCACCGGTTGCCGTATACGGCGAGGGTCGTCGAGGAGGTCATGCGGCTGTACCCACCGGTGTGGCTGCTGCCGCGGGTGGCGCAGGCCGACGACGAGATCGGCGGCTATCACGTCCCGGCCGGGTCCGACGTCGTCGTCGTGCCCTACACGCTGCACCGGCACCCGGACTTCTGGCCGGAACCGGAGAAGTTCGACCCGGACCGGTTCGATCCGGACCGGCCGAGTGGGCGGCCCCGGTACGCCTACATCCCGTTCGGCGCCGGGCCGCGGTTCTGCATCGGCAACAGCCTCGGCGTGATGGAGGCCGTTTTCGTGCTGACGATGGTCCTGCGGGACTTGGAACTGAAGAAGATTCCCGACTACGACGTGGTTCCCGAGGCGATGCTGTCGCTCCGGGTGCGCGGCGGGCTGCCGATGACCGTGCACACCAGGAACAGGAGGTAGGCGCCGTGGATTCGGACGAACAGGTCAAGGTGTCCACTTTGGAGGCCTACGCGGACACGATCTTACCGGGGGAGAAGCGGTTCCCGGACGATCACGCGATCGCCGGCGCCGCGGCGGGGCCGGGCGCGGTCGTGGCGGGCGCGCTTGAACTGCTGCACACCGAGGCGACCGGCGTGACCGTCGGACTTCCTTATCTGGCACAGTCCCTCAACGATCACGCGAAGGTCTACGCCAAGGAACAAAACCTCACGCTGGACGAGGCGCTGCCGTCGTTCGTCGCATTGTCCTTTGAGGACAGGACGGCGCTGGTGAAGTCCCTGACCGCGCCGGGACATCCGGAGAAGGACGGCTGGGTCAGCCTCGCGTTGTTCTGCAACATGTCCTTCGACAGCGCGGCGCACAAGCACACCGCCGAAGCCATCGCCGAGGGCCACCCCGGTCTGCTGGCGATGGGGTACACCGCGCCGGACGAAGACGGCCTGTGGCGGTTCCCGAAGTTCTCCTACCGCCGCGAACTGGCGCAACTCCACCCTGACACCACGCCTTCCGGGAGCCCGGCATGAACGCCTACGACAAGACCGACGTCGTCATCGTCGGCAGCGGGTTCGGCGGCTCGATCCCCGCCTATCACCTGGCCGCGGGCGGGGCGAAGGTCACCGTGCTGGAACGCGGGCCGTGGCTGGAAGCGCAGGATTTCGAGCACGACTACCTGCTCGGCTCGTCCTACACCCGGGCGTTCGACTTCGTCGTCGGCGACGGGATGAGCGTGCTGGGCGGCAACTGCGTCGGCGGCGGCAGCGTCGTGTACTTCGCCGCGATGCCGAGGGCGCCGAAGTTCGTCTTCGAACGGCACGGCAGCATCGGCCGTCGCATGTGGCCTTCGGTGATCACGCGCGACACGCTGGAGCCTTGGTACGACCGGGTTTCGGACTCGCTTCCGGTGTCCAAACAGGACTGGAACGACGTCTCGTACGCGGGCGGGCTGTGGGCGGCGTTCTGCGACCACTCCGGCCGCACCGCCAACCCGGCGCCGGTCGCGGTGGACAACGACCGGTGCGTGAACTGCAACTTCATGATGGCAGGCTGCCGGTTCGACGCGAAACGCTCGCTGCTGACCAACTATCTGCCCGCCGCGCTCGCGCACGGCGCGCAGATCCGGCCGCTGCACGAGGTCCAGCGGATCGAGCGGATCGACGACGGCGACTACCGCGTGCACTTCAACATCGTCGACGACTCCGATTACCGCGTGCAGACCGAGAGCGGCACGATCGACGCGAAGGTCGTCATCATCGCGGCGGGCGCCGGTGCGACGCCGGTGATCCTGCAGCGTTCGGAGTCGGCGCTGGGCACCATGCCACACGCGGTCGGCCGGTACTTCTCGGGCAACGGTGAGCGGCTCAACACCGCGATCATCAACGAGGAGCGGGTCCGCGAGGTGCTCGGACTGTCCCGTGAGGACGGCAAGGTCTACGAGGCCAACCACATCGGCAAGGGTCCGACCGTGGCGAACTGGGACAAGCTCGACGGTTCGCTGCCGGAGTACGAACGGTATTCGCTGGAGCAGCTGTACTTCCCGCCAGGGCTCGGCACGATCCTCGCGCAGGTTCCGGACGGCGACGAGCCGCGCTGGTTCGGGGCGCAGAAGAAGGAGATCCTCAAGAAGTGGTCGTCGTGGCTGACCATCTTCCTGATGACCGAGGACGACAACGAGGGCGTCTTCGGCGCGCCGCCGCCCACCGGCAACGCCTACCGCATCTCGCAGCAGATGCTCGGCCGCGGCCCGCTGAAATACGACCCCACGCCGAACACCCTGCACGGCTGGTCGCTGGCCGACGCGGAGTGCAAGGAGATCCTGGAGAAGGACGGCCTGGCGAAGGTGGCGCCGTGGACCAACGACGTCGTCGGCGCGTACACCGTGCACCCGCTGGCGTCGTGCCGGATCGGTGACGACCCGGAAACCTCGGCACTGCACCCGAACCACGAACTCCGCAACCACCCCGGGATCTTCGTGACCGACAGCGCTTCCGTGCCGGGCGCGCTGACGGTGAACCCGGCGATGACGATCGCGGCACTGGCCGAACGTTCGGTGCCGGGTATCGTGCGGGCGCTCCAGGCGCGCGGCGTCGACGTCTCCTATGGCGCTCCGGCTCCGGACGGTTCCATCACCGGGCGGCGGGCGGTCAGCCGTCTTCCCGTGGTGACCGGCTGACTGGGTCGTGATCCTGCTTGCTCGGCGTTGGGTTTCGTTCCGCAGACGGCGATCTCGCGTGATCAGGCGGCGGTCACGCGTGATCAGACGGATGACACCCGGAGGAATCCGGCTGCGGGCGTGTCCTCCCTCCAATCACGCGAGATCTCCATCCAGTCACGGGAGATCGCCGTCCAATCACGCGTAGGACCCGCAGGATCACGCGACACTAGGCGCAAGCAAGGGGTCCTTCGTGTACTTGAGAAGTCGCGAGGGAAGGGGCCTCCGCTCGCGACGGTTGTGACGGCTGGGGTCGCTGGGACTCACGCGGCGATGCGGAAGTCCGTGAAGGCCTCCTTCCCTACCTTCAGGGTAGGCAAGGAGGCCTTCACGGACATTCGAGATGGAGATCCGATGGCACCGAAGTTGGTAAAACTCGCGCTGCGCAGGGTGCTGCGCGAGGTCCGGTACGTCCGGCCTGTACCGGCAGGCAAAGCGACCGGGCTGGTGCGCGACGTCTATCGCCAGCTCGAGCGGGATTTCGGCATGCTCGCCCCGCCGGTGGCGCTGCATTCGCCGTCACCGCCGGTCCTCGCGGCCACTTGGCTGATGCTGCGGGAGTCTCTGGTGGCGGCGGGGGAGACGAGCCGGGCGGATCGGGAGGTCGTCGCTTCCCTGGTGTCGCGGGCGAACTCGTGTCCGTACTGTGTCGAAGTGCATGGGATGGCACTGGATTCGCTCGGGCGTTCCTCGGTGGCTTCGGCGATCGCGGCGGGTGAGGCGGTGCCGGATCCTCTTGCCGGGGCCTTGTCGGCGGCGGCTCGGGCGGAGCTGACCGCGGTCGCCTTCACGTTCCACTACCTGAACCGGGTGGTGACCGTGTTCCTCGGGCCGTCACCGCTGCCTTCTTCCGTGCCGGATTCCGCGCGTTCCCGGGCCAAGGCCGTGCTGGGGCGGTTCCTTCGTCCCGTGGAGGACGCTTCGCCAGGGCTGTCCCTGGATCTTCTGCCGCCCGGGTCGCGGGATTTCTCGTGGGCTGCGGGGAATCCAGTTGTCGCGGGTGCCTTCTCTCGTGCTTCGGCGGCGTTCGGGTCGGTGGGGATCTCTCCTGGTGTGCGGGATGTCGTGCTCCGTAATCTGTCCACTTGGGACGGAATGTCGCCCGGGCTGAGCCGGTCTTGGGTGGATGCCGTCGATGATCCCGTGGCTCGCTTGGCCTTGGTGGTCGCGAAAGCGCCCTATCAGGTCGACGACGCTTTGGTCGCGGGCGCGGGTTTGGGCGATCGAGAACTGATCGAGTTGGTGGGGTGGGCGAGTTTCGTAGCCGCTGCTCACTGCGTTTCGCTCACTTCGACCCGGAAGGCCGCCTGACTCCCCGCAATTAGTCGACTACTTGCGGGGTTCACGGACTTCGGCGTCAGCATGGGGCCTTCAGGCCTCCGCCGAATTCGTTGTCTGCCTTCAACAACATGAGAGAAGACTCCGAGACCTGCCCCGGTCATGCTTGACCGGACTGCAGATGCGGACGGCGCCCGTGCCTCTGAGGACAGAGCGCCGGAACCGGATTCCATGACTTGAGTGGTTGAGAGCTAGGGGAGTGCGGTGGCATGAGCGTTGAGCGGATTTCGATTGTCGGTATCGGTCTCCGATACCCGGACGCCGGTTCCCCGGATGAACTGTGGGAGAACGTCCTCGCCGGCCGCCGGGCGTTCCGGAGACTGCCCGACGAGCGGATGAACCGCGAGGACTACTACTCGCCCGATCCCAAGGCTCCGGACCGTTTCTACGCCCAGAAGGCCGCGGTACTCCGCGACTACGAGTTCGACCGGATCAAGTACAAGGTCGCGGGCAGTACGTTCCGGTCGACCGACACCACGCACTGGCTCGCCCTCGACGTCGCCGCGCAGGCCTTGGCGGACGCGGGTTTCCCGGAAGGTGACGGGCTGCCGAGGCCCGCCACCGGCGTGGTCATCGGCAACAGCCTCACCGGCGAGTTCTCGCGGGCCAACATCATGCGGTTGCGCTGGCCGTACGTGCGCCGCACGGTCGCGGCGGCGCTCGCCGAGCGCGGCTGGGCCGAGGGTGACACCGCCGAGTTCCTGCACGACCTCGAGTCGCAGTACAAGGCGCCGTTCCCCGAGATCGACGAAGACTCGCTCGCGGGTGGGTTGGCGAACACGATCGCCGGCCGAGTCTGCAACTTCTTCGACTTCGGCGGCGGCGGGTTCACTGTGGACGGTGCCTGCTCGTCTTCGCTGCTTTCCGTTGTCACCGCGGCGAACGCACTGTGCGAGGGTGACCTCGACGTCGCCGTCGCGGGTGGCGTCGACTTGTCGATCGACCCGTTCGAGGTGATCGGGTTCGCCAAGACCGGCGCGCTCGCCAAACGCGAGATGAAGGTCTACGACGCCGACTCCAACGGTTTCTGGCCGGGCGAGGGGTCCGGCATGCTCGTGCTGATGCGTGAGGACGACGCCATCGCGCAGGGCAAGCGGATCTACGCCTCCATCGGCGGCTGGGGAGTCTCTTCCGACGGCAAGGGCGGCATCACGCGGCCCGAGGCGTCGGGGCACCGCCTCGCACTCAAGCGGGCCTACGACAAGGCCGGATACGGCGTCGAGACCGTTTCTTACTTCGAGGGGCACGGCACCGGGACCGCGCTGGGCGACGCCACCGAGATCGAGGCGCTCTCCACCGCCCGCCGCGACGCCGACCCGCTCGCCGAGCGTGCCGCGCTGAGCACGATCAAGGGCAACATCGGGCACACCAAGGCCGCCGCCGGTGTCGCCGGGCTGATCAAGGCGACACTGGCGGTCTACCACCAGGTCATCCCGCCCGCGACCGGCCACTTCGAACCGCACGAGTCGCTGATCGGTGACTCCGCGCGGATGTATGTCCCGGCCGATGCCGGGCTGTGGCCTTCGGATCACCCCGTTCGCGCGGGGGTTTCGGCGATGGGCTTCGGCGGGATCAACTCGCACGTCACCGTCACCGAAGCGCCGGGTGCGGCCCGGCGCAAGGAACTCGACGAGAAGACCCGGACGCTGGTCGCCGGACGGCAGGACAGCGAACTGCTGCTGCTCGACGCCGACGACGCCGCCTCCCTGCGCGGCCAGGTGACCGGGCTCTTGGAGGTCGTCCCGAAGCTTTCGCTCGCCGAGCTGGCGGACCTCGCGGGCACACTTTCCGCGGAATTGTCCGGAAAACCGGTGCGAGCGGCGATCGTCGCGACCAACCCGGAGGACGCCGAGCGCAAGCTGTCCAAGCTGCTCGACCTCCTCGGCGAAGGCGAACCGGAAGTCTTCTCCGCCGGTGAGGGCATCTTCGTGAGCTCGCGTTCCAAGGGGCCGAAGATCGGCTTCCTGTTCCCTGGCCAGGGTTCCGGGCAGGGCACGGTCGGCGCGGTGCGGAAACGCTTCGCCCACGCCGACGACATCTACCGCGCCGCGGGGCTGTCCACCGGCGCCGACCAGGTCGCCACCGACGTCGCGCAGCCGCGCATCGTCACCGGTTCACTCGCCGGGCTCCGTGTCCTCAAGAGCCTCGGGATCGAGGCGCAGACGGCGGCGGGCCACAGCCTCGGCGAGCTGACCGCGTTGCACTGGGGTGGCGCGCTCACCGAACGCGATGTCCTCAAGCTGGCCAAGGTCCGCGGTAAGGTGATGGCCACCGCCAGCGCCGGAAACGGTGCCATGGCGGGAATCGCGGCGGCGCCGAACGTCGTCGAGCGGATCGCCGACGGCGAGGACGTCGTCATCGCCGGATACAACGCGCCGGAACAGACCGTCCTTTCCGGACCGGCGGACGCCATCGAGCGGGTGGTCGCGCTGGCCCGTGCCGAGGGCATCACGGCGACCCGGATCAACGTCTCGCACGCGTTCCACTCGCCCGCGGTCGAACCGGCCGCCGAGGCGATGACCGAGGAACTCGCCGCGTTCGATTTCACGCGGCTCGACAGGCCCGTGGTGTCCACTGTGACCGGTGACGTCCTGCACGCCGCCGAGGACCTGCGCGATCTGCTGCGCGACCAGGTGGTCCTGCCGGTGCGTTTCCGGGAGGCGGCCGCGAAGGTCGCCGAGCGCAGCGACCTGGTGATCGAGGTCGGTCCCGGCCGGGTGCTCACCGGGCTGTTCGGCGAGATCGCGCCCGGCACGCCGGTCCTCGCGATCGACACCGACAGTCCGACGCTGGCCGCGGTGCTGAAGGTCGCCGGTGCCGCGTTCGCTTTCGGTGCCCCGCTGGACACCTCGGCGCTGTTCGCCGGCCGGGTCGTCCGGTCCCTGCCGGTCGACGGGGTTTTCAACTTCCTGGCGAGCCCGTGTGAGGCCGCGCCGTCCATCGGCGCGGAACTGGCTCGCGACCGCGTCGCCGACACCACCGAAGCGACGGCGGGGGAGGCCTCGGAGAACGGCGGCAGCAGCACGCTCGACCTGCTGCGCAAACTCGCTTCCGAACGGGTCGAACTGCCGCTCGAAGCGGTCACCGCCGACACGCATCCGCTCGACGACCTACACCTTTCGTCGATCACCGTCGGTCAGCTGGTCAACGACGTGACCCGCGCGCTCGGCCGGCCGGCGCTGGAGGGCATGCCGAACTTCGCGACCGTCTGTCTCGGTGAACTCGCCGAGATGATCGACGAACTGGCGCAGACCGCCAAACCCGCCGACAGCAACCAGGCCGAGGTCGCCGGTGTCGGACCGTGGGTCCGGCCGTTCGCGGTCGAGTACGTCGTCGCGCCGAGGCCAGCGCCCGACCTGACCCCCGGTATCTCCACCGCCGAGTGGACGGCGTTCGCGTCCGAAGGCCACCCGCTCGCCGAACCGCTGCGTGCGGCGCTGGCCAACGCGGGTGTCGGCGACGGTGTCCTCCTGTGCCTCAACGAGGACAGCGACGCCGGGGATGTCGGGCTGTTCCTGGACGCGGGCCGCGCGGTGCTGGCCGCGCCCAACGGCACGCGGTTCGTAGTGGTGCAGCACGGCCTCGGCGCCTCCGGTCTGGCAAAGACGCTGCGACTGGAGGACCCGTCGGCCCGCACCACGATCGTCGACCTCGCCGACGTCAACCCCGTCGATCCTGAAGCGATCGGCGCCGCGGTGTCCACTGTGGTCACCGAGGTCGCGGCGACGAACGACTTCAGCGAAGTCCGCTACGACTCGGCGGGCGTCCGCTCGGTACCGAAGCTCGCCGCTCTCGCGCCGTCCGAGGCGGAGGGGACTCCGCTGGGCACCGAAGACGTCCTCCTCGTCACCGGTGGCGGCAAGGGCATCACCGCGGAAAGCGCGTTGGCGCTGGCCAAGGACTCCGGCGCGAAACTGGCGTTGCTGGGCCGGAGCGACCCGGCCGACGACGCCGAACTGTCGGAGAACCTCGGGCGCATGGCGGCGGCGGGCATCACCTACCGCTACGAACGCGCCGACGTCACCGCCGCACAGCAGGTGGCGGACGCCATCGGCCGGATCCAGGCCGAGTTCGGCCCGGTCACCGCGGTCCTGCACGGCGCGGGCCGCAACGAGCCCGCGGCGCTGTTCTCCTTGACCGAGGAGACCTTCCGCAAGACCCTCTCCCCGAAGATCGGCGGTCTCAACGCCGTCCTCGACGCCGTCGACCAGGACAAGATCAAGCTGCTGGTCACCTTCGGCAGCATCATCGGACGGGCGGGCCTGCGCGGTGAGGCGCACTACGCCACGGCCAACGACTGGATGACCGAACTGACCGTGCGCTTCGGCCGCGAGCATCCTCAGGCGCGGGCGATCGCGCTCGAATGGTCGGTCTGGTCCGGCACCGGGATGGGCGAAAAGCTCGGTGTCGTCAGCGCTTTGATGCGCGACGGCATCACCCCCATCCCGACCGAGGAGGGCATCGAGATCCTCCGCCAGGTCGTCGGCGATCCGGCCGCCCCGTCGGTACTGGTCGTCTGTGGCCGTACCGCGGGGCTGGCCACCCTGCCGGTGGAGAAGCGCGAACTGCCGCTGACCCGCTTCGTGGACCGGGCGGTCGTGCACTACCCGGGGGTCGAGCTGATCACCGAGGCCGACCTGTCGGCGGGCAGCGACCCGTATCTGGCCGATCACCTGCTCGACGGCCAGCTGCTGTTCCCGGCGGTGATCGGCATGGAGGCGATGACCCAGGTCGCCAAGGCCACGCTGGACGTGGAAACCCTGCCTGCGCCGGTGTTCTCGGACGTGGAGTTCCTGCGCCCGATCATCGTTTCGCCCGGCGGAACGACCACGATCCGGCTCGCCGCGCTGGCCAGGGACGCCGAAACGGTGGACGTGGTGCTGCGCAGCGGGGAAACCGGGTTCAGCGCCGACCACTTCCGCGCCCGGGTGCGGTTCAGCAGGCCGGATCCGCTCGGTGAGACGGTCGTCCGCGACGTCGCGCTGCCGCCGGTCCCGGTCGACCCGACGACCGAGCTGTACGGCACGGTTCTGTTCCAGGGCAAGCGGTTCCAGCGGGTCACCGGCTACCGGCGGGCCAGCGCACGGCACGCGGTCGCGGAGATCGCGACCGGCGCCGAGGTCGACTGGTTCGCGCCGTTCCTCCCGCAGGAACAGCTACTGGCCGACCCGGGCACCCGTGACGCGATGATGCACGCGATCCAGTGCTGCGTCCCGGACGCGACCCTGCTGCCGCAAGGGATCGAGCGGCTGTACCTCGCCGAGCCCGGCGAGCAGGACCCGGAATTCGTGCTTCTCGACGCTCGCGAGCGTTCGCGGGATGGTGACAGCTACGTCTACGACCTCGACGTCCGCAACCCGGACGGGAAGCTCGTCGAACGCTGGGAAGGCCTGAAACTGCGCGCTGTCCGCAAACGTGACGGTGAAGGGCCGTGGGTCCCGTCGATGCTCGGGTCCTATTTGGAGCGTGCGGCCGAACGGCTGCTCGGCTCGTCCCGCGCGATCGTCGTCGAACCGGACCCGATCGGCGTCCCGGTCGAAACCACACCGGAACGGCGAGCGCAGACGGCGCTGGCGGCGGGCCGTGCCGTCGACGCCCCGCTCGAGATCCGCTATCGCCCGGACGGGAAACCGGAGGCCGACGGTGTCGAGGTGAGCGCGTCGCACAGCGCCGACCTCACCCTGGCGATCGCCGGCACCGGCCGGATCGCGTGCGACGTCGAGACGGCGATCGAACGGACACCGGAGGACTGGGCGGGCTTGCTCGGCGAGGATCTGCTTTCGGTCGGCGAACTGCTCGCCGCTGACGCCCGCGAGCCGCTTTCGGTCGCGCATACCCGGGTCTGGAGCGCGCTGGAATGCGTGCGCAAGACCGGCGACATGACACAGGCGCTCACCGTGCACCGGGTCGACCCGGACGGCTGGGCGGTGCTTTCCCACGGCAACGCCCGCATCGCCACCTGGGCGACGACCGTCAACGACCGGACCGATCCCGTCGTCTTCGCGGTGCTCCAGGGAGAGGAAGACTGACATGGCCGACTACTACGAGATCCTCCATACGGTCGGATTCGAAGAGACCAACCTGGTGGGCAACGTCTACTACGTGAACTACGTGCGCTGGCAGGGCCGGTGCCGCGAAATGTTCTTGAAGGACAAGGCACCCGCCGTCCTCGAAGAGGTCCGCCACGACCTCAAGCTGTTCACGCTCAAGGTGGACTGCGAGTTCTTCGCGGAGATCACCGCGTTCGACGAGCTGTCGATCCGGCTGCGGCTGGAGGAGCTGACCCAGACCCAGATCCAGTTCACCTTCGACTACGTCCACCTCACCGACGAAGGTGAGCGGCTGGTCGCGCGGGGACGGCAGCGGATCGCGTGCATGCGCGGGCCCAACACGGCCACGGTGCCCAGCCGGGTCCCGGAGCAGCTGCGTGAGGCGCTGGCCCCGTACGCGGTCAACGGCAAGGGGGAGTGACCGGTGGGATCTCAGGAGCCTTCGCGGCCGGTGCTGAAACGCCTGCCGACGCCGGCCACGCGGCGCCGGTTGTCCGCGCAGGCCGGGCTGCGGGAGGTGATGGGCCAGTTCGCCACCGGGGTCACCGTGCTGACCGCCGGGGGCGAACGGGCCCACGGGATGACCGCCAACGCCGTCACCTCCGTGTCACTCGAACCGCCGATGGTGCTGTGCTGCGTTTCCCGCGCGGCACGGATGCACGAAGCGATCGTGACGGCAGGCTCGTACGCGGTGACGGTGCTGGCGTCGGACCAGAAGGAACTGGCGAAGTACTTCGCCGACTGGCGCCGTCCGGCGGGGCTCGCGCAGTTCGACTCGGTGGACTGGACGGCCGGGCCACAGACCGGCGCGCCGCTGCTCGACGGCGCGCTGGCGTGGCTGGAATGCGAACTGGCCGAGGTCTACGAAGGCGGTGACCACTCGATCTTCCTTGGCAAGGTGGTCGCTTCCAGCCGCGGCACCGCGCAGGACTCGCTGGTCTTCTACGGCGGCAGCTACCACCAGATCGACGGCCGTATCCGCGCATCCGCTTGACAGGAAGGGGAAAGATCATGACCGCCAACGAATCCGCCACCGTCCGGCCGGACGAGACACCGGCTCCGGTGCACTCGCTCGACCGGGCGCCGGTGGTGACCACGATGCCTCGGCTCGGGCGGGGGGTGTGCTGGCGCGACATCGTGCGCGAGATCGAAATGGACGAGCTCGAGCGCGAGACGCGGATGAAGGAGGCGGCGTGACCCTGCAAGGCGATCCGGGCGCACAGCGCACGGAGGACTCCGAGGTGGTGCCGCTGCCGGAAGACCGGCTGCGGCGCCCCCGGATCCCGAGGGCGACCGACGGGCAGGTGATCCCGCTCGCCCGCGGCGCCGAACCGGTGCACCCGCCGGAACCGACGATGCCGTTGCTGCGCACCCAGCGCGACGAACTGCGCGAGCATATCGTCGACGGACGGCTCGACGGCGTCCGGCGGCAGCACTCGCTCGGCAAGCACACCGCGCGCGAGCGGCTGGATCTGTTGCTGGACCCCGATTCCTTCACCGAGGTCGAGCTGTACCGGCGGCATCAGGCGAGCGGGCTCGGGCTGGCGGAGAACCGGCCGTACACCGACGGCGTCGTCGCAGGCTCGGGCACCATCGACGGACGGCGGGTGTTCGTCTACGCGCAGGACTTCACCGTCTTCGGCGGGTCGCTCGGCGAGGCGCACGCGGCGAAGATCCACAAGGTGATGGACCTGGCGATCTCCACCGGTTCGCCGCTGATCGGGCTCAACGACAGCGGGGGTGCGCGGATCCAGGAAGGCGTCATGGCGCTCAACGGCTACGGCGGCATCTTCCGCCGTCAGGTCGAGGCGTCCGGTGTCATCCCGCAGATCAGCGTGGTGCTGGGGCCGTGCGCGGGCGGGGCGGCGTATTCGCCCGCGCTCGCGGACTTCGTCTTCATGGTGCGCGACACCGCCCGCATGTACCTGACCGGGCCGGACGTCGTCGAAACCGTGACGGGGGAACGTGTCAGCCACGACGAACTGGGCGGCGCGGACGTGCACGGCGCGTCGTCCGGCGTGGCGACCGTGGTGCACGACGACGAGGAGACGTGCCTCGCCGACGTCCGCTACCTGGTGTCGCTTCTGCCGTCGAACTACCTGGAGCCCGCGCCGCGCGAGCCGTCGCAGGACGCGGGCAAGGACCGGCGGCCGCGGTTCGCCGAACTCGTCCCTGTGGAGCCGAACAAGCCCTACGACATGCGGGACGTCTTCGCGGAATTGGCCGACGACGGCGAGTTCTTCGAGCTGCACGAACGGTGGGCGCAGAACGTGCTGTGCGCGCTCGCGCGGGTCGACGGACGCGTGGTCGGCCTGGTCGGCAACCAGCCGATGATGTTCGCCGGCGTGCTCGACGGCCCGGCGTCGCAGAAAGCGGCGCGGTTCGTGCGGTTCTGTGACGCGTTCAGCATCCCGCTGGTGACCCTCGTGGACGTCCCCGGCTTCCTGCCCGGCGTCGAGCAGGAGCACTCCGGGATCATCCGGCACGGCGCGCAGCTGCTGCACGCCTACTGCGAGGCGACCGTGCCGCGGATCCAGGTCATCCTGCGCAAGGCCTACGGCGGCGCGTACATCGTGATGGACTCGCGGTCCATCGGGACCGACCTTTCACTGGCCTGGCCGACCAACCAGATCGCCGTGATGGGCGCCGAGGGCGCGGTGAACGTGCTGTTCCGCAAGGATCTCGCGGCCGCGTCGGACCCGGACGCGCTGCGCGCCCACCTGGTCGGGGAATACACCGAGGAGTTCATGAACCCGCAATACGCCGCCGAACGTGGCCTCGTGGACGATATAATCGACCCTGCGGACACCCGGTCCGCCGTCGCCAGGGCGCTGGACATGCTGCAGGACAAGCGGAAGGCGGCGCCCCAGCGCAAGCACGGCAACCACCCGATCTGACGGGAGAGCCATGTCACCGTCCGAAAAGGACACAGCGCCGGTCTTCCGGGTCCTGCGGGGGGACCCGGAAGACGCCGAACTCGCGGCGCTCGTCGCCGTCTTCACCGCGCTCGCGGCGACGGCGCCCCCACCCGCGCCGCCCGCGCGTTCGGCCTGGTCCCCGCGCACTCCGGCGACCTGGCGTACCTCCGCCCTGCGCTGAAACCCGCACCTCGCGTGATCAGATGGACGACACGCGTGATGGGACGGCGAACTCGCGTGATCAGACGGAGAACTGCTGAGTTCTCCGTCTGATCACGCGAGTTCGCCTTCTGATCACGCGTGTCGTCCTTTTTGTGCCGGGTCTCGTTGCTCGGGGACGGCCGGGTCGGGCCACGACAGGCCCAGCAGGTCGATGTCCAGCTCGTCGTCGGCGTAGATCTCGTACGGGTCGAGGCGCTCGGTCATGGCGTGCTCCTAGGGTTTCCGGTTACTACCAGAGGACTACCGGGACCCCCTCATCGGCGACTTGTGATTTGCTCATCAGGATCTTCATCCGTCCTCGAGTACGCCACGATCGGCTTCCGATCGGACGGGTCCATCCTTGGTTGTCAAGTGAGCTCTTCATCCAAGGCCGGGAGGAACGTCATGACGGCACAGGTGCGAATTTGGGTCGTGACCGATGATTTCGACCCGCGTGGGATCACCGAGACCGAGGAGACGGCCATCGCCTGGGAGCCGAGGCGGAGCGCCGAAAGCGAGTCCCCGGCCGAGCACGTCGTCCTCGGCTACAACTAGCGCCATGAGCCACGACCGGCATGGACAGCAAGACCAAAGAAGACCACCGGGTATCGCGCGCGGGAGAATGAACATCCCCCGTGACCCGGCGAGACCTCGAGGAGGCCTACGGATGGCTATGCGCCTCCAGCTCACGTCGGGTTTGCAGGTGCTGGAAGAATGGGCGATCAACGCCCCGCAGGCCGACCGCAATGTTATCTACGAAGCCCTCTTCGCGGTAGCCGATGGGTCCGCTTTTCTCATCTACGACATTTTCGGAGATGGCCGGGATCCGCATCAGTTCATTATTCTGGTGAAACACGACCTCGTCATCAGAATAGGGCTACGGCGCACCGATTCCTCGTTCGAGATCGTCTATATCGGCGCATTGGAGCAGGGCTCTCCTGCCGCGGTATGGGCCGAGGACGCCGACGGCAGCTGACCGGTACCGCTGAACGGCCCAGTCCTCGACGCTGGCGCCGGCGGTCTTTCGCGGTAGTGGATCATGTGTTCCTCATCTTGACACCGTCCACTTCGACGTGAAATTCTTCCGGTGTTTTACGGATTGGGAAATTCTGCCAGTCGAAAATTCCTTTTATCGAGGTCTGGAGGCAGGAAAAATGTCGTCACCCGAATTCCCTGGACTCGACGTTTCCACGCGGGTACGTGCGCGTGACATTCAGATGGCCGGGGTCGCCGACGTCCGTCGCCGGGTGCTGATGATCTCCGGCGCGATCGACACCACCGACCACGACGTCTCCGTCAGCGTCAACCTGCCGGAGCCGGGTCGCTGGCAGGTGATCAAATCCGAGACCAACCTGACCGACAAGACCTGGGTCGCGATGCAGGTCGTCACCGACGAGGACTCGACCTTCGTCAACGACGCCGAGACCCTGGTGCTTTCCCGCCAGTTCTCGAAGTCCTTCATGACGCCGGACCTTCGCCGCCTCACCTTCTACGACGGCGAGGTCCGCCCCGGAGAGGCCGTACTGAAGGTGTACTCGCTGGACGCGGGCGGCCGGAAGCCGACCTATTCCTACTCCCGCTACAGCCCGATCGCGACCGACACCGCCGAGCGGTCCCAGCAGACACTGGACGAACTGATCAGCAACGGGATGAAGCAGCGCCCCGTGATCGAGCTGATCGTCCCGGTGACCGTGATCGGCTGAGCACGCCGGTGATCACCTTCGTTCCGGAACCCCACCTGCTCGAATCGCCGCGCGGCCGGGAGTGGCCGGTCCTGCCCGCCGCCCGCCCGGTCACCACCTCCGAACCGCCGTCCGGCGCCGACGTCGTCATCGTCGGTGCCGGCCCCGCCGGGCTCGCCGTCGCTTCCGCACTGTGGCACCACGGCGTGCGCGACATCGTCGTCGTCGACCGCGACGGCCGCCCCTGTGGCCGGTTCTTCGACCGCGTCGACCTGCTCGGCCAGCGCGTCCTGCGGTCACCGTACGAACACCACCCCGGCGTCGAGGGCTACCGCGACTGCGAACTGCTGGACTTCGCCCGGCTGCACTGGTCGGTGCTGACCCCGGTGGAGCGCCGCGAGATCCGGATGGCGCAGGCCGGGCACCGCTCGGTCGTCCCCGTCGACGTCTTCGAGGCCTACTGCACGCATCTGGCCGCGAGCCACCATGTCACGGAACGGACCTGGCGCGGTTCGGTCCGTGAGGTGCTGCCGACGTCGCAAGCCGTCACCGTGCGCGCCGACCGGTTCTCCGTCACCGCCCGCCACGCGGTGCTGTGCCTCGGCGAGGAGCGCCGGTCCGCACCGGACACCTGGTGGGGCGGCGGCTATCCGCCGCGCGGCGTGAGCTACTGGGACGAACCCGTTCCCAGCGGCGGAAAACGGCTCGCCGTCGTCGGCGCCGGCCTGACCGCCGCGCACCTGATCACCAACGGGCTCGCCCAAGGCCGCGAGGTGCACTGGGTCGTCCGAGAAGCGGGCGAGCGCTACCAATGCGCCGACGTCAACTCGTCGTTCTTCCGCCCCGAAGGCCGTGCGCGCTTCGATGGCGTGAGCTGGTCCGACCGGCTCGAGCTGATGAGCCGGTTCCGCCGCGCGTCGATCATGTTCGAGTTCCGGCCGATGCTCGAAGCGGCCGAAGCCGAAGGGCGGCTGGTCGTGCATCGCGGCAAGGCGATCACGAAGGTGACGCCGGGTGTCGGCCTCCACCTCGAAGGCGGCTCGGCTGTCACGGTCGACCACGCCGTGCTGGCACTGGGCACGACGCCGTCCATCGGCGACGGCCTGATGCCCGACGAGGCCGTCCTGGATCGCGGCGGCTGGCCCCAGCTGGACGAGTGCACGTTCGCCTACGTCGGCGCGCCCCGGGTCTTCGCCGTCGGCGCGGCCGCGGGGATGGCCTTGGGCCCGGCCGCTCGCAACATCGACGGTCACCGCGTCGCCACCGCGCGGGTCGCGGCCGCCGTCGCCGAGAACCTGCGGCGGGACGCCCCGCTGCGCGCCGCCACGAAGGACGTCGCCCGTGTCTGAGTCTTACGACTCCCGGTTCACCCTGCCCTCGATCGACGACGATCCGTCGACCGAGGCCGGCGTGATCCTGATGGGTTTGGACGCCGAGCGCCTGCTCGCCGGTGTCGGGCTCGCGCGGATCGCCGACGAGCCCGCACTGGTCGCGCTGGCCGTGGACCAGGCCCGGCACGACGCGCTCGCCCTGGACACCGAGGCGCTGATCGAAGCCGGGATCACCCGCTGGCGCGCGGTGCGCCCGCTGATCGCGGCAGGTCCGGAGATGACAGTGGCCGGTTCCCTGCGTAAAGAATGGGAACAGACCACCGCGAGGGTCACCGCCACGGTGACCGGGCTGGGACCGGCTTCGGTCGCCTGCCTCGCGGCCTGCTGGCTGCGCCGCGACGACGTCGACAGGTTCGCCGAACACGGGCGGACGCCGGAAAAGGGGAGTGGTTCACGCGATGTCCTATCTCGGGTCTTTGCCGACTGACGCCACGTTGCTGCAGGTCTTCCAGAAGTTCCCCGCCCCGGCGTCGAAACTGCTGGACTTCCACGAGCTGATCATGCGGGCGCCGTCGGCGTTCAGCGCGGGAGAACGGGAACTGATCGCCGCGTATGTCTCCGGCGTCAACGATTGCCGGTACTGCCACGGGGTCCACACCGTCACCGCGGAGGCTTTCGGTGTGCCGGAAGGACTTCTGGTCGCCGCACTGACCGATCTGGACTCCTCGCCCGTGGACGCCCGCATGAAGCCCGTGCTGGCCTACGTGGGCAAGCTGACGCGGACGCCGTCGAAAGTGACCGACGCCGACGCCGAAGCCGTGTTCGCGGCGGGCTGGGACGAGGCCGCGCTGCACGACGCCGTCCTCGTCTGCGCCTTGTTCAACTTCATGAACCGGATGGTCGAGGGACTCGGGATCCGCGCCGACGCCGCGTACGCGAAGACCTCGGGAGTGCGGCTGAAAGAGGGCGGGTACGCGGGTCTGGCGAGGTTGCTGGCCGAAGCTCATGACTAAGCCATTCGTGTCATGATCTCGGTCAATTAACCACACTCGGTCACTGTCGCCCGATAGGCGGATCCAGTAGCGTTCCGTGATCGGATCTCCCGGTCGTTACTCCATCCGGTGGCCATGATCGCGGAAGTGGAGCAGTCCAGGAGAACCTTCTGGCGTAGGCGAAAAGCACATTCTCGCGATGATTCCTGGCACTGGCCGCGTACCGGCCTCGGGAAGCACGATTTCCGCATCGAAGGAAATCCACCGAAACGCCTGGGAGCCACTCGATGAAGAACGCTGTGACCGACACCGTCCGCTCGCTCTTCGCCGTCCGAGGGATCGACACCGACTCCGCCGGGAGCCGGGTCGACCTGGTGATCGACCGGTTCGACAACTGGACGAACCGGCCGGGCGGGCAGGTCTTCGACTGCTTCACCGGCGCCTGTTGCACCGCTCCGCCCCTGGCCGAGGCGAGCTGAGAGCACCTCCGCCTGCCGCCACTCGCACCCCGAGCGCGAGTGGCGGCAGCCGCGCGTGCCGACTGGCGACGGAAAGTCACCGACCGACTGTGGAATTCGTAGCCGTATGACACTTTTGTCCTAGCGCCGCCGAAAGGGACCAAGCGGACTCACCACCCGAACGGTGGAACGCGTTCCGCCCGGGCGTGTTTATGTTGGGGTCCACGGGGGCGTGCGTGGAGGGGCGGCGCGATGGTGATCAGAGTTCTCGTGGCCGAAGACATGCACATCGTCAGGGGGGCGCTCGTGGCGCTGCTGCGGTTGGAGCCGGACATCGAAGTGGTGTCCGAAGTGGCGTGCGGCGACGAGATCCTCGCCGCCGCGCGGACTTCGCGCACCCAGGTCGCCGTCATCGACATCGATCTCCCCGGCAAGGACGGTCTCACCGCGGCCACCGAACTCCACGAGCAGCTGCCCGAGGTCAGAACGCTGATCCTGACCAGCCTCGGCAGGCCTGGCACGCTCCGCCGGGCCTTGGCGGCCAAAGTGAACGGGTTCCTGTTGAAGGACGCCCCCGCGGAGAAACTCGCCAACGCCGTGCGCGGCGTGGCGGCCGGACGGCGGATGGTCGACGGCGATCTGGCGCTCGCCGCCTGGGACACCGTGGAATGCCCGCTGACCCCGCGCGAGATCGACGTCCTGCGGTTGACCGCGGAAGGCCGCGACACCCTGGAGGTCGCGGCGAAGGCCTTTCTCTCCACCGGAACCGTGCGCAACTACCTGACCACGATCGTTTCGAAGCTCAACGCGCGCAACCGGGTCGACGCGATCCGCATCGCCAAAGAGTCCGGCTGGATCTAGGGACCGTGCTCAGAGGCGGATCTCGCGTGCTCAGATCCCGTACACGTGAGTCACGCCTTCAAGCACGCGAGTCCGGTGTCTGATCACGCGAGTTACGGCGTTGCGCACGTGAGTCCGGCGAACGGGTTAGACCGGCACCACCGCGCGCAGCCGGAACCGCCCGTCGGCCTCGACGCCGGCGGTCAGCTCACCGCCGAGTCCGGCGACGCGGTCGGACATGTTCGTGATGCCACTGCCCGCGGCCTCGACCCGCACCGGCTTCTCCGTCTTCGGCCGCCCGTTTTCGACGCCGTCGTTGACGATGTCCAGCGAGACGCCGTCGCCGATCCGCCGCACGGCGATCTCGCAGCGTTCGACCTTGCTGTGCCGCAACACATTCGTGACGCCTTCGCGCAGCACCACGGCCAGCACCGTGCGTACCGTCGCCGGCAGGTCCTCGTGCTCGATCTCCAGCCGCACCTGGACGTCGGCGGCCACCAGCACCGCCTGCGCCGACCGGGACTCCTGGTCCAGTGACAGTTCCCGGTAGCCGCTCGCCACCGAGCGGACGTCGGTCAGGGCCTGCCGCGTCAGCCCGAGGATCTCCAGCAGTTCGTCGGAGGCCCGATTCGTGTCGATGTCCATGATCCGGCTGGTCAGCTCGCTCTTCAGCGCGATCGCCGAAAGGCTCATCCCCAGCAGGTCGTGCAGGTCGCGGGCGAAGCGCAGCCGCTCCTCCGCGACCGCGACCTCGGCGAGCCGCTTCCGGGTCTCGCCCAGTTCGGTCACCAGCCGGATCAGCCAGATCAGCCCGAAGACCATCAGCCCGGTGTTCAGGATGGACGCGAAACTGTAGAAGCCGCCGATGAAGTCGGTGCCGTATTCGATCCGGACCAGCACCACGCCGACGGCGGTCGCGGTGAACGCCGTCCACCCCGCAAGCGGCGGCAGCACCAGCAGCGCGGTGCCGGCGAACAGGCTGGGCAGGCTCACCCAGGTGCTCCCGAGCGGGATCAGCGGCAGGAAGATCAGGCAGGCCTGGACGAACAGCAGCGCGTAACTCTGCCGCGAGCGCAACCGGACGTTCGGCCTGGCGAAATAGGACAGTTGCAGCGTGATCAGCGCGGTGAGGTAGCCGACGGTGAACGCGATGTACCAGGTGTCCGCGGTCAGCGCGACCCAGAAGTCATGTCCGGTCAGCATGAAGGCCCGGGTCAGCGCGGAGAGACCGAAGAGGATGAAGATCACCGTCAGCGTCCAATGGACGTTCCTGGCCTCGATCCGGGACCAGTGGCCGGGTTCCTGGGCCAGCGCCGTCTCGGTGGGCTCGGCCTGTTCGGGCACCGGGAGTTCGGCGCGCAGCCGCCACCGGCCCGCCGCGTCGGGTCCGGCGCTGAGCGTTCCGCCGTGCCCGGAGACCTCTTCGGTCACCGCGCGCAAGCTCTCGGCCGTTTCCTCCGGGACGTCTTCGTGCGCCGTCCCGTCGTGGACGATCTCCAGCGCGACCCGGCCCTCGCTCTCGCGCACGGTGATCTCGCAGTGCTCGACGCCGGTGTAGCGGAGCACGTTCGTGACGCCCTCCCGCAGCACCTTCGCCAGCAGCGTCCGCAGCTTCACCGGCAGCTCGACCTGTTCGAGGTCGACCCGCACCGCGACGTTCGACGCCGAGAGCAGCGAGACCGCGGTCCGTGATTCCTTGTCGAGCGACAGCTCCCGGTAACCCCTGGCCACCGAGCGCACGTCGGACAGCGTCCGCTGGGCGATCCCGGTGATCTCGGCGAGTTCTTCGCGGGCCTGGTCCAGCGACTTGCGCAGCAGCCGGTGCACCAGTTCACCCTTGAGGGCGATCGCGGAAAGGCTGAGGCCGAGCAGATCGTGCAGGTCCCTCGCGAACGCCAGCCGCTGCTCGGCCACGGCCCGCCTCGCCAGTTCGGTCCTGGCCTGGTGCAGTTCGGTCACCAGCCGCGCGAGCCAGGTCAGCAGGTACACGACCAGCGCGTAGAAGAACGCGCTGATGCTGTCGAACACCGCTCCGAGCCAAGTGTCGTCGTAGGTCCACAGGATCCACGTCGTGCCCGCCATGAACACGGTGAACACCGTCCAGCCCGTCCGCGGCCGGAAGAGCAGCAGCGCGCTGCCCGCCGCGAGGGTGGTCAGGGAGCTCAGCGCCGCCTCGAAGTGCAGGGTTGGAAGGTAGGCCAGGCAGGCCTGGACCACCAGCATGCCCTTCGCGAGCTTCGTGTCCAGCCGGACCGCCGGACGGCTGAAGAACAGCAGCTGGATCGCCAGCACGGGCCCGACGTACAGCACCGCCAGCAGCCCATGCCAGAAGTCCATCCCCGGCCGCAGCAGCACCGCGAGGAGACCGAACAGGCAGGAGTTGACGAAGACGACGGTGATGATCAACCCGGCGAGGAACAGCGCGCGTCGGGGGCGCCGATCGATCCCGGCGGTCCCCAGAGGTTCGGCGGTCACCGCGAGCTGTTCCGGCACAGGCACCCCAGTGGTAACAGGAGACGTCTTACTCTTTGTCGTGCTTCGCCCTCAAGACGGCCGAGGCCGGGCGCCGCACGACCTTCCATCGCGGTGTATTCGGATCCTAACCCATGCTCGTTACCCCGGTTGATCGTTCAGGGTAAGGGAGAACGACGAACAGGGAGACGTTTTCCCAGCCGGGGACAGGGAAAATCCCGCCGGTCACCCGGGCGGGTGTGGGACGTTCGCACCATGCGAACGGTCGCGGAACACGCCACGATGGAAGAGATGGGACTCCGATGGACTCCACTGTGTACCGAACGGCGTGTACCTACAGCGGGCACGCCACGCCGGGTGGCCTCTCGCGGCGGGAGCGGCCCGGTGGCTCTAAGCTCGGCGCATGGCCAGGTACTTCGACGTACATCCGGAAAATCCGCAACGGCGCGCGATCGGACAGGTCGTCGACATCCTGCGCGAGGACGGACTGATCGCGTACCCGACGGACTCCTGCTTCGCGCTGGGCTGCCAGCTGGGGAACAAGGACGGCATCGACCGCATCCGGAGCATCCGCAAGCTCGACGACCGCCACCACTTCACCCTGGTGTGCCAGGACTTCGCCCAGCTGGGCCAGTTCGTGCACATCGACAACACGGTCTTCCGGGCGATCAAGGCGTCCACACCGGGCAGTTACACGTTCATCCTCCCGGCGACCAAGGAGGTTCCGCGCCGTCTGCTGCACGCCAAGAAGAAGACCGTCGGCGTGCGCATCCCGGACCATGTGGTCACCCAGGCACTGCTGGGCGAACTCGGCGAACCGCTGCTGTCGAGCACGCTGCTGCTGCCCGACCAGGAGGAGCCGATGACCCAGGGCTGGGACATCAAGGAGCGGTTGGAACACGTGGTGGACGCGGTGATCGACTCCGGCGAGTGCGGGGTCGAACCCACCACGGTCATCGATTTCTCGGCGGGGGAACCGGAGATCGTGCGGCACGGCGCCGGCGACACCTCACGCTTCGAATGACGCGATTCGGCACCTGCTTGCGATCGTTGCGTGTGAATCCATCGCAAGTAGGTGCCGAATGGCGAGGTGTGCCTTCAGTGCGTGAGGAGCCCTTCGGCCTTCGACGGCGCCGAGGGGATGTGGAACAGCCGCGTGAACAGCTCCAGATGCGCCGGGTCGCCCTTGATGGCCACCGCGCCGCAGGTGAGCGCGCTCGTGGCGTCCAGCTCGCCGTTCAGCAGCTTGAGCATGAGCGGGCCGCGCGGCTCGATGACGATGTCCGGGTCGGGGTGTGGGCCCTCGCCCGCGGTCACCGCGCCGTCCTCGACCACCGCGTGGACGATCATCTGGTCGCCGTAATGCAGCTCGAACGAGCCCTGGACGCCGCGTGCCTCGTCCGGCTGGAACGTCGTGTACAGCGACAGGATGGCCGCGTCGAGGGTGAACAGGTCGTCCACCGCGGGGTCGGTGAGCGAACGGGCACCCCACAGACCGAGCTGCAACAGGATCTGGTCGAGGTCGTTGCCGTACTCGGTCAGCTCGTAGACCACCCCGGCGTCGAGCTGGGAAAGCACCCGGCGCTGGACGACGCCGTGCCGTTCGAGTTCGTTGAGCCGGGTCGACAGGATGCTCGTCGGGATCTTCGGCAGGCCATGCTGCAGCTCGTCGAAACGCTTCGGGCCGAGCACCAGGTCGCGGATCACGAGCAGGGACCAGCGTTCCCCGATGATCTCGAGCGCGCGGGCGAGGCCGCAGAACTGGCCGTAGGTGCGAGCGGTCATGCTTGACTCCTCAACTTCCTGGATCTGGTGACGGGGTGGTGCTCGTTCGCCGGTCCGGCGATCAGCGGACCGGATGTCCCTCGGAGAGCAGTTCGCGGTGCAGCTCTCGCAGTTCGGCGCAGGGTTCCACCCCCAGTTCGTCGTCGAGCCTCGCGCGCAGCCACTCGTAGGAGGCCAGCGCGTCACTGCGCCGCCCGCTGAGCCCCAGCGCGCGGATCAGCTGGGCGTGCAGGGTTTCGTCGAACGGGTTCGCGGTGGTCAGCGACCGCAGCACCCCGAGCATCTCCCGATGCCGCCCGGCCCGGATCTCGGCCTCGATCCACAGGTCACGGGCGTTGCGCCGGTGCTCCAGCAGATAGACGGTGTAGGCGGCCAGCGTCGGTCCACAGTGGATGTTGGCCAGCGGTGGACCGGACCACAGGTCCAGCGCGGTACGGAACGCGTGCGCGGCCGCCGCGTTGTCGCCGTCGGCCAGCAGGTCTCGGCCGAGATGGTGCAGCCGCTGGAACTCCGACACGTCGACCACGGCCGCGTCGACGTCCAGCCGGTACCCGGGCGGCCTGGTGACCAGCAGATCACCGTCGGGGTCGAGGTGACGGCGGAGGTGGTGGACGTAGGTGTGCAGGGTCCGGCGGACACTGCGCGGGGGAGTGTCGTTCCACAGCTCGTGGACGAGGGAGTCGACGTGGACCGTCTTGCCGGGCCGGATGAGCAGCATCGCCAGCAGTTGCAGGAGTTTCGGTGTGGTCGGCGCGCGATCGGCCCCGCCGGCGTGCAGTTCGAGCGGGCCGAGGAGCCTCGCGCGCACCGCGATGTTCGCGACGTCTCCCGGTTCGGTACTCATCCCGTGCATCCCCTGCCCCTCCGGCGGACTCCCCCTCAGTGACGGTGACAGAGGGAGAACCTTCGGAACAGTGCCGGAAACATCCGGCGAACCGTGATTTCTTCGTTGCGCCGTATGCGATCGTCACGACCTGGTGCACGGAACCGGTTGTGGCAAAGGAGAAGACGCGCGGATGGTCAGAGCCAGTCGGAATCGGTGGCGATACGGATGGCGTCGACCCGGTTGCGGGCGTTGAGTTTCGTGACCACCGTGGCGAGATAGTTCCGCACGGTACCCGGTGACAGGAACAGCTCCGCCGCGATGTCGGCGACCGTGCGGCCGTTCGCCGCGAGGCGGAGGATCTCGGCTTCCCGCGGTGTCAGCGGGCAATCCTCCGTTTCCCATGCGGAAAGCGCGAGTTCACTGTCGATGACCCGGCGGCCGATGGCGACCGAGCGGACGGCGTTCGCGAGCTTGTCGGCGGGCGCGTCCTTGAGCAGGAAGCCGTTGACCTTCGCGTCGAGCGCGCGGCGCACGGTGCCAGGACGGCCGAGCGAGGTGAGGATCAGCGTGCGGACGTCGGGAAGTTGCTGGTAGAGCTCGGAAGCGGCGGCGAGCCCATCCTTGGCGGGCAGGTCGATGTCGATGATCGCGACGTCCGGGAGGTACTCCGCGGCCATCGGGAGGATCTTGTCGCCCGAGCAGACCTCCGCGACGACCTCGATGTCCTGCTCGAGGTTCAGCAGAGCGACCAAGGCGCCGCGGACCATGTGCATATCCTCGGCCAATAGGACTCGGATCACTCCGACCTCCTCTTCCCCATAATGCGCTAACTCTCAGTGTACATAGCAAACCCGGAAGAGTGAATCTGAATCGCACGATTCAAGGTTGTGCTTTTTCCGGCGCCCTGCTCGGCCGATCAAGGCCCCTGGTGAGCTGCGACGATGGCAGAGCTTCGAGTATGCTGCCCCTGCCGTACAAGAGCGATCGATCGATTACCCGGTGTTAGGTCAGAAGACGGTAAAATTGCCGCCATAAGTGCTTTCCATTCCCTGTTGAGTACGTCTCGCTCCGGTGAATTCAGCTGGCGAACGGGTGAATTCACCATTGTCGTGGCCGCGAATGGACTGTTCGGCGGTACCGGCGCCGACCTCGATCGGCCGTCGAGCGGGCGGCGATCACGGCGTGGTCTCCTCGGCAAGAGCCGAGTTCGCGCGCGAAGCCGACACTATCCACAAAGGACGTATGTGATGAGCTCATTGCTGGGTGCACTGCGCAAGGTCTTGTTCGCGCCCTCGCTGGCTTCGGTCGGCTTCGAGGGACGAGGCTTCGGGGTGCCGCCGACACCGGAGACCGCCCGGCTCGAGTCGATCCCGCAGTCGGTGGTGTGCGGGTTCGAATGGGGGATCGACGCGCCGGCACTGTGGGAGGCCGAGCGGCGGCTGGACATGGTCGAGCCGGAGATGCGCGGGTTCGCCTACGAGGGCGCGGCGATGGCGTTCACCATCCTCGACGTCATGCCCGGCGGCCGCAAGGACCGCACCGCCGAACTGATGGGCGGCCCGGGCCTCCCGCACGTTTTCCTGACCTACATCGGCATCGGATTCGCGATGGCCCGGCTGCCGCGACCGTTGTGGAAGAAGGTGCTGCCGGATCTGGACGGCGTCCCGTTCCATCCGACGATGAGCTGGCTGGCCGTCGACGGCTACGCCTTCGATCGCGCCTACTTCGACACGCGCAAGTGGGTCGACGAGCAGTTCGTCCCCAAGCCGTACCCGTGGGCGGGCGCTCCCGCGTACTTCCCTCGCGCCTGTGACCAGGGCATCGGGCGGGCGCTGTGGTTCATCAACGGCGCCGACCCGGTGAAGGTCGCCGCGGCGGTGAACCGCTTCCCGGCCGAACGCCGTGGGGACTTGTGGAGCGGGGTCGGGCTGGCCTCGACCTTCGCGGGCGGCTGCGATCAGCCGGGGCTGACCAGGCTGCGCGAGTCGGCGGGGGAGCACCAGGACGAACTCGGCCTCGGCGTCGTGTTCGCGGTGAAGGCGAGGACGTTCTCGTCGTTCGTCCCGCCGCACACCCGCCGCGCCGCGCGGACGCTGGCCGGGCTGAGCATCGAGGAGGCCGTCGACCTCGCCGACTCGACCGAGGTCACCGCGAACGCCGCCGACGGGACGCCCGCCTACGAACTCTGGCGGCAGAACATCCGGGAGGGTTTCGCTCCCTCGGCGGGCCGGCTGTCCGCCTGAGGTCCCGTAGATGTGAGGAAAGGGTCCTTCAAGACGGAGATCGTCTTGAAGGACCCTTTCCTGACACTCAGGCAGCGCGCTTGAACAGCTCCGGCCGTCGCCGCAGGTCGGGCAGCGCGAGCAGGACCGGCGGATCGAACAGGCACTTGGGGCGCATCCGCAGGTCCGCCAGCCGCGCGGTGACGCCCGGCTCGACGGTGATCGGGCCGTGGTGCCCGCTGTACCCGGTGCCGCGGCGCGTGAGCGGCCCGGTCACGCAGTGCGCGACGAGATGCCAGGTACCTTCGGGGACCTCGGTGAGCTGATAGGGGCCGGGGACGTCGATCACCGTGTGGCGAACGGGCGCGCCCTCCGGGATACGCGTCGGGAAGAGGCCGACGAAGACGAGGCCGGGCGAGATCTCCGGCGGCGCCGACACGAAACCGCGGACGATCGCGGGCTTCGCACCGGGAAGGGGCTCGCCGGCCAGCCGTCGCTGGAAACCGCCCTGCTGGCGGTACGCGGAGGGGGAGAGACCGACGCGGCTGCTGAACCGCGTGCTGAAGGTACCGACGCTGTTGTAGCCGACGCGGTGGCTGATGTCGGCGACCGTAAGCGAGGTCACCAGCAGCAGTCGCTTGGCTTCGTCGAGCCGCAGCGCGGACAGGAACCTGCCTGGCGAGACGCCGGTGGCCTGCTGGAACACCCTGGTGAAATGGAATTTGCTGAACTTCGCGGCGCGGGCGATCTCGTCGATAGTGAGCTCTTCGCCCAGTTTCTCGTTCATGGCCCCAATGGCTCGCTCCACGGCTCGCCGGACAGTCTCATCCATTGTACCGTCCTTTCGATCGAGGAATTCTGGCTTGCTTTGCGGTTTCGACAGTAGTGTTCGCCGCCGCTTCTCCTGAAGTGCTTGATTCACCGCCGGATATGGATTCATGTGTGCGGTGACGTGAAAATTTCACGGGGTCCGGCGAGGGCAGGGCGTCACGGGAAGGCCATGTGAAAACCACAGGTCGGCGGTGGTGTGAACACTGGATCTCCACGGCCGGTGGCCGCAAAATTGCAGGTAGCGCATTCACGCCGGAACCACCCCGGCCGTGTTGGCGCGGTCCGAAGAACGCATTCCCGCGGCAACACAGAACCGGCCCTTGACCGCGTCCCCCCGCGGCGGTCAAGGGCCGGTTTCCATTTCGCGGGACCGGTGTGTGAGGATAGTATTGTCGGCTCGTGGGGCGAGGCGCAGGCGAAAGGCGGATGGGGTCGATGATCAAGGTCCTGGTCGCGGAGGACATGCACATTGTCCGAGGGGCCCTGGTCGCGTTGCTCGGGCTGGAAGCCGACATAGAGGTCGTCGCCGAATGCGCCAGCGGTGACGAGATCCTTCCGCTCGCCCGGTCCTCGCGCCCCGACATCGCGCTCATCGACATCGACCTGCCAGGCAAGGACGGACTCACCGCCGCCGCCGAACTGCACGAACAACTGCCCGGGGTCCGCACGCTGATCCTCACCTCGCTCGGCAGCCCCGGAACCCTCCGGCGGGCGCTGGCCGCGAAGGTCAACGGCTTCCTGCGCAAGGACGCGCCCGCCGACAGGCTGGCCAACGCGGTCCGCGGGGTCGCCGCCGGGCGGCGCGTCGTCGACGGTGATCTGGCGCTCGCGGCCTGGGACAGTGAGGAATGTCCGCTCACGGCACGGGAGATCGAGGTGCTCCGGCTGGCGTCGGTCGGTTCCGATCCGACCGAGATCGCGGCCGAACTTTTCCTGTCCGCCGGGACCGTGCGGAACTATTTGACGACGATCGTGTCGAAGCTCAGCGCCCGCAACCGCGTCGACGCGGTGCGGATCGCGCGGGAGTCCGGCTGGCTGTGACGCCGGTTCACCTGGCCGGGACGTTCATCGTCGCGAAGGCGAGGTCCGCGGCGAATTCGCCGGGGGAGGCCGCTTCCGCGAACAACCGCCGTTGCCGGGTCGCGCCGGTCCCGCGCTCGAAAAGCGAGTGCAATCCCTGCTCGACGTCATCGAGATCACCGGCCGCCCTGAGCGCGGGCCGGACGAAATCGACGAGCCGGCCGAGAAGAACGCGCTGATCGGCCTCCCGGCCGGTGAAGACGTCGATCCCCGGTCCGTCGAGGCCCCGGCGCGCGGCGGCCGTCAGTGCCGCGCCGATCCGGGCGCTGCGAACTCGCGGAAGTCCCGTCGCCCCGGCGCAGGTCGCGACCAGTCCGCGGACCAGCGCCGCGAGCAGGACGGCGTCGTCGACGGCAAGGCAGACGTCGGCGATCCGGACCTCCACCGTGGGATGGCGAGGGGAAAGCCGGGCGTAGAAGTACACACCGGCCGCGTCGAGAGCGGCCCCGTGGCGCAAGGCTTCCCCGACACTGCGGTCGTAGGCGGCCGCACCAGGCCATTCTTCGGGCGGTTTCGCCGTCGGCCATCGGTCCCAGATCGGGAAGCGCCTGCTCGACCATCCGGAATCGGCGCCGTTCTCGATCGGGGAGTTGACACTGAGCGCCAGCAACGGGGCGAGCCACGGCCGCAGTCCGGCGAGGACCCGCGCGCCGAGATCCCGCGACGGCAGACCGACATGCACATGGCAGGCGCAAGTCCCCGCGTCGTCGATCAGGTCGGGGAACGCCTTGGCCATCCGCCGGTACCGGGGTTCGGGTGTGATCGTGTCCCCGCGCGGGCCGACCGGCGGTATCCCCGCCGCCACCATCAGACAGCCGTCGGCCTCGGCCGCTCCCGCGACGATCTGCCGTAGCCGTGTCAGTTCCGAGCGGACCTCGTCCAAACTGTGGCAGATCCCGGTCGCGGTCTCGATCTGGAACCGCATCAGCTCACCGGTGACGTCCGGTTCGGCGGCGAGGTGTTCGAGAAGCGCGGGCGCGCGCAACGCGACCGAGCCGTCGCTCGGATCGAGGAGGACGAACTCTTCTTCCACGCCAAGGGTGAACATCGTGCCGTCAACCGCCATGGTTCCCCGTCTCTGGTGGTTTTCGCCGGTACCGATGAATCTGCCCCTCCCGGCGTCGCGAAGAAAGGGCCGGTGTGCTGAACTTCGTTGCGGCGAAGGTGTTTCGCGATCTCACTGACGGTTCTAGCCTGGGTTCATGATCGACCTGTATCCGCCCGTGGAGCCTTATGACAAAGGATTGCTCGATGTAGGTGACGGCAACCTCGTCTATTGGGAGACCTACGGGAACCCGGACGGGAAACCGGCGGTCATGCTGCACGGCGGCCCCGGCCAGGGGTGCACGCCGGGTATGCGGCGGATGTTCGACCCGGCCCGCTATCGCGCGGTGCTGTTCGACCAGCGCGGCTGCGGCCGCAGCACCCCGCACGCGAGCGACCCGGCGACCGACCTGCGGCACAACACGACCGACCATCTCGTCGCCGACCTGGAACGGTTGCGGGAACACCTGGGAATCGAACGCTGGCTCGTCACCGGCGGCTCATGGGGAACCACCCTCGCACTAGTCTACGCCGAACGATTTCCGGAGCGGGTCACGGAGATCATCGTCAGCGCCATCAGCACGACACGGCGTTCCGAGATCGACTGGCTCTATCACGGCGTCGGCCGGTTCTTTCCCGAAGAGAGGGCCCGTTTCCGCGGTGACCTCTCCGGCGACCTGGTCACGGCCTACGCGCGGCTCATGGAAGATCCCGACCCGCACGTGCGGACCGAGGCCGCTCGTTCGTGGTGCGCCTGGGAAGACACCGTGCTGTCGCTGGAACCCGGCGCGACCGTCCACAATGGTCCGATCGGCGAGTGGGAACTGGCTTTCGCCCGCATCGTCACGCACTACTACTCCCACGCGGGCTGGCTGGAGCCCGGCGCGGTGATCCGCGATGCCGGTCTGTTGCGGGAGATTCCCGGCGTGCTGATCCACGGACGGCGGGACCTGAGCTGCCCGGTGGACACCGCCTGGGAACTCGCCCGCGCCTGGCCCGGCGCGGAGTTGCTGATCGATGACGGGTCGGGCCATCGGTCGAGTGACGTGAAACGGACCTGGAAGCTGGAGGCGCTGGACCGCTTCGCCCGTCGTGAGTGGCTCCCAGGTACATGAAGGCCCCCTTCCTTGCGCTTAGCGCAAGGGTCCCGGCAAAGTCGCATACTGGCCGATCAGGTGGGGCATCGGGGACTCGCGACCTCGCCCGACAATCGGGCATATCGCCATTAACCGTACATCTCACTTCCCACGAGTGTCTCTTGTGGACAGCAGGGCAGCATCTGGCCCGCACGGCAACGAAGCTCGTGTCGCGAAAGCCACTTTCGGGACACCAGACGTCCCGAAAGTGGCTTTCGCGACACGCCACGTCGACCAGCAGGTATATGACTTTGCCGGGACCCCAGCGCTTAGCGCAAGCAAGGGGGCCTTCATGTACCTCAGGCGGCCGCGCGCTGGATGACGATGTCGTCGAGCCGCGTGCGGGCGTAGACCTTGACCCCGCCCTCGCCGTTGCCCGCGGCGACGGAGCTGCGCACCGAACCCTTGGTGCTCTTGGCATCCACCGACGCGGCGTCCCCGTCGACACCGACTTCGATACCCCCGGACGCGTTCATCAGTTCGGCACCGCGCGACAGCTTGCCGACCCGGATCGGGCAGTCGGCCGCCTTCGCGACGACGTCGCCGTCGGCGCGGTCGATGTCGAAACTTCCGCTCGAGCCGGAGAGGTCCAGATCGGCGTGGGCGTGCCCGATCCAGACCTTCCCGGTCGCCCCCGCGTACCGGACCGTGCCCTCGGCCTCGCCGATCCGCAGACCTGCTGTGCCACCTTCGACGTCCACGGTTCCGGCGACGTGCCCGAGCGCGACCTCGCCCGCCGCCAGGTTGCCCCGCACCGTCGCGACGTGGTCGACCTGGATCTGGCCCGACGCCACCTCCAGCACGCAGTCACCGAACCGGCCTTCGGCGCGCACGTCCGACCACGCCGTGTTCAGGACCAGCCGGGAACCGGCGGGCACCTCGATCGTGATCGCGACCGACCCCGCCTTGCCGCCGGCCTTCTTCGTCTCGATCGACAGCTCTCCGTTCGCGAAGTCGACCTTCGTGTTCTCGGCGACCTTCACGTCCGACTTGCTCGTGCTGTCGATCGGCTCGACCAGCACCACCGTGTCCGAACGCTCGCTCGCGGCGACGCGCACCCGGGCACCCGCGGTGGTCAGCGTGGCGGTGATCGGCTTCGGGGTGGGGAAGACAGACATGGGGGAACTCCCTCGTGGTGGTGATCTCTCGTTGTCGAGAGCAACGATCACCGACCCGGCTGACACCGGACCGCCACGGCACTGACACGCCGCGGACACTAGGAAGGAAGCACGACGTCCTCGGGTGCCTTGTCCGCCCGCAGTCCCCGCCAGGTCGTATGCCGCAGCCGTCCATCCGGGGTCCAGTTCCGGTGCACGACCTCCCCGACCAGCTCCGGCGTCACCCAGCGCACTCGCCGCGCCCGATCGCGCGGGACCTCCGAAGCGAAGGGCGGCGTCTTCCGTGCCAGCGGGGTGAGCCGGGCATGCAGGTCTTCGAGGACCTTGTCGCTGAACCCGGTCCCGACGTCGCCGACGTACCGCAGCTCACCGGCCTCGTCGTGCGCGCCCAGCAGCAGCGCGCCGAGCGTGCCCGAGCGCCGTCCCTCGCCGGGGCGCCAGCCGCCGACCACGACCTCTTGGGTGTGCCACAGCGCCCGTTTGATCCACTGCCGCGTCCGCTTGCCGGGGTAATACCGGCTGTCGAGCTTCTTCGCGATCAGCCCTTCGAGCCCGTGCTGCCGGACGACTTCGAGCAGCTGATCGGGTGAGATGTCGTCGTCGGTGTAGCCCGGTGGGATGACGATGCGGCCGCCGCCACCCAGCGACGTCACGAGTTCGCGACGGGCGGCGTAAGGCTCGTCGAGCAGGACGGTGCCGTCGAGAAACAGCACGTCGAAGGCGAAGAAGTGCACCGGGCTGCGCTCCAGCAGCGACGCGTCTGGCGTGCGCAGGTGCCGCGTCTGCAACAGCGGGAAACTCGGCCGTCCTTGGTCGTCCAGAACGACGATCTCACCGTCGAGGACGGCTTCGTGGCCGTCGAGGGCCTCGGCGGTCACGTCCGGGTACGTCGCTGTGATGTCGAGGCCGCGCCGGCTGGTCAGGCGTGTCTCGCCGTCACGGGCGACCCGCAGGCAGCAGCGGTAGCCGTCCCATTTGTACTCGTACCCCCACCCGCCGGTGGGCAGGTCACCGTCGGTCGCCAGCATCGGGGCGATCGCGTCCGGCACGGTACTCATGCCTCACGGTACCCCGGAAGCCCCGCCGGTGATCTATCGTCGAAGGGTGCCTGATGAGCGGATAACGGTCGAGGTCGAGGGACGGCGGCTGGGGCTGTCCAATCTGGACAAGGTGCTCTACCCGGCGCACGGTTTCACCAAACGGGAAGTCCTCGACTACTACCGCCGCGTCGCCCCCGTCATGCTCCCGCATCTGCGCGACCGCGCCGCCACGTTCCGCCGGTTCCCGGACGGCGTCGACGGCGAACCGTTCTACGAGAAGAACGTTTCCCGGCACGCGCCCGAGTGGGTGCGCACCGCGCGGCTGACCAACCGCGGCCGCCGGGGCGGGGAGGAAACACTCGACTATCCGGTGGTCGGCGACCTCCCGACGTTGATGTGGGCGGCCAATCTCGCCGCGCTGGAACTGCATATTCCACAGTGGACGGTCGGCCCGCGTGGTGCACGGAAATCACCCGACCTGCTGGTGTTCGACCTCGATCCCGGCCTACCCGCGGACGTCGTCGACTGCTGCCGGGTCGCCGAGATGCTCAGCGAGCTGCTCACCGAAGACGGCTTGACCGTGTACGCGAAGACCAGCGGCAACAAGGGAATGCAGCTGTACTGCCCGGTGCGCACCCGCTCCGACGAACGCACCTCCGAGTACGCCAAGGCGGTCGCGGAGGAGCTCGCGCGCCGGTCACCGGAAACCGTGGTCGCCAGGATGACGAAGGCGATCCGCCCCGGCCGCGTGTTCATCGACTGGAGTCAGAACAACACCGCCAAGACCACCATCGCGCCCTACTCCCTGCGCGGCCGCGCCATCCCGACCGTGTCCACCCCGGTGACCTGGGAGGAGGTCGAGGCCTGCCGCAAGGCCGCCGATCTGCTGTTCACCGCCGAGCAGGTGATCGAACGCGTCGAGGAGATGGGCGACCTGTTCGGCGACATCGCCGAACACCGCGCGGCCGTTCCCGCTCGCTGACCCGAAAAGACCACTGTGGACGCCGGCCCGTTCCGCATACCATCGGCGGATCGGACGCGCGGTGGCGCGCCCACCGGCCGGTGAGGAGGTGGCTGTTGACCGGATATCACACTCTGGCCGAGACCGAGAAGGCCGTGCGGGCCAAGCTGGGCGGAATCCCGCTGCTGTGGGAGCGGATGGAGGCGGTGGCCAACCTCCACCGCGCCGCCACGGCGGTGCGGCTGCACTTCGAGAACTCGGTCCTGCGTACCGCAGGGCTCACCTGGACCGCGTTCGTGGTGCTCTGGGTGGTGTGGATCTTCGGCGAGAAGGAGACCAGGCACGTCGCCGCGGAGTCCGGGATCACCAAGGGGACGCTGACCGGAGTGATGAAGACCCTGGAAACGCACGGCCTGGTCACCAGGCGCAAGCACCCCGTCGACGGACGGCTGGTGCTGCTCGCGCTGACGGCGGAGGGCGAACGGCTGATGCGGGAGCTCTTCCCGGAGTTCAACCAGGAAGAAGCGTTCGTCACCGATCGGCTCAGCCCGGCGGAGTGCGCCGACCTGGCCGTTTCGCTGCGGGAGATCGTCAAGCAACTGGAGGACAAGGGCGAGGAGCGGCGTCAGGCGGCCGCTACCCGAGGGAGCTGACCCCTACCGAAGACGGTTGCGCGAGGACTCCGGCGACTCCTACGTTTTTTGGAGCCGAACGAAGCGAAGGGCGCCCTTGATGGACTTCCGGTACTGGCTCGGTCAGGCGTTGACGTCGAACGAGGCGTGGGCGGACACGTTCACCCCCATGCGGCCACATCCGTCGCTGGAGATCCCCGACGGGCGGTTCGAGAACGCGTTCGAGGAGCTCACCGAGCGGCTGAAGGACAATTACCCGTTCTTCCACCCGTCCTACGCGGGCCAGATGCTCAAACCGCCGCATCCGGCCGCGGTGGTCGGCTACCTGGCCGCGATGCTGGTCAACCCCAACAACCACGCGCTCGACGGCGGGCCCGCGACGGCCGAGATGGAACGCGAGGTCGTCCGTCAGCTGGCCACGATGTTCGGCTATACGGAGCATCTCGGGCATCTGACCACCAGTGGCACCGTGGCGAACCTCGAGGCGCTGTTCGTCGCGCGGGAGACGCATCCGGGCAAGGGGATCGCCTACAGCGCCGAGGCGCACTACACGCACGGCCGGATGTGCGGCGTACTCGGTGTCGAGGGGCACACGGTGCCTGTCGACGGCCGCGGCGCGATGGACCTCGACGCGCTCGAGGACCTGCTGCGTACCGGGAAGATCGGTACCGTGGTGCTCACCGCGGGCACGACCGGGCTCGGCACGGTGGAACCGGTCCACGAGGCGCTGGCGCTGCGCGAACGGTACGGCGTCCGGGTGCACGTCGACGCCGCCTACGGTGGGTTCTTCCGGCTTCTGTCCGGTTTGGACGGTCCAGAAGGGCTGCCCGAAGCACCGTGGCTCGCCATCGCCGAGGCCGATTCGATCGTCATCGACCCGCACAAGCACGGACTCCAGCCCTACGGCTGCGGCGCGGTGCTGTTCAAGGATCCCGGGACGGCCCGGTTCTTCCTGCACGATTCGCCGTACACCTACTTCACCTCGGAAGACCTGCACCTCGGCGAGATCAGCCTCGAATGCTCCCGGGCCGGCGCGGCGGCCGCCGCGTTGTGGCTCACCTTCCGGGTGCTGCCGCCCACCCCCGACGGGCTGGGCCGGGTGCTCGCGGCCGGGCGCCGCGCGGCGTTGCGGTGGGCGAAACTGCTGGAGGACTCCGAACGGTTCGACCTGTACCAGCCACCGGAACTCGACATCGTCACGTACTTCCCGCGCACGGAACCACCTTCCCTGTCGAAGATCGACCAGGTGAGCGCACGGATCCTGCGCAACGGCATGGCCGCGGCGAAGGATCCGGTGTACCTCAGCACGCTGCGGGTGAGCGGGCCGGGGTTCGGCCTGCGTCACACCGGGGTCGACGCGGATGCGGACGGCGCGCGGATCCTGCGTAGCGTGCTGATGAAGCCCGAAAGCGAGGACCACGTCGACCGGCTCCACGAACGGCTGGAAGAGTTGTCCCGCGGTTGAACACCGCGTACCGCCGCAGACGAATGGATCCACCATGCCCGCACCAGGTCCCGCCGAACCCGAGATCGAGACCAGGACACTCGGTACCGGTTTCCGGCGGCGGCACGTCACCATGCTGGCCATCAGCGGGGCGATCGGCGCCGGGCTGTTCGTCGGCACCGGCGCGGGGATCAAGACCGCCGGTCCCGGCATCCTGCTGTCCTACGTGGTCGCCGGCCTGCTCATGGTGCTCGTCATGCGCATGCTGGGCGAGATGGCGGCCGCCGAGCCGAGCAGCGGTTCGTTCTCGGTGTACGCGGAGAAGGCGCTCGGGCGCTGGGCCGGGTTCACCGTCGGCTGGCTGTACTGGTCGCTGCTGGTGGTCGTGGTGGCCGCCGAGGCGACCGCGGCGGCCGGGATCGCGAACGGACTCCTGCCCAAGATTCCACAGTGGACCTGGGTGCTGCTGTTCATGGCGGTGCTGACCGTGGTGAACCTGTTCGCCGTGCGCTCGTTCGGGGAATTCGAGTTCTGGTTCGGCGCGATCAAGGTGACCGCCGTCGTCGGGTTCCTCGTGCTCGGCACGCTGGCGGTGTTCGGAATCCTGCCGGGTACGTCGCCGGTCGGTCTGAGCAATCTCACCGGGCACGGCGGGTTCCTGCCCAACGGCCTGCAAGGCGTGCTGACCGGCCTGCTCGCGGTCGCGTTCTCCTTCGGCGGCATGGAACTGGTCACCATCGCCGCGGCGGAGTCCGAGGACCCGGCGGATTCGATCCGCCGCACCACGCGCACGGTCATCGTGCGGCTGCTGCTGTTCTACATCGGTTCCGTGGCGCTGATGGTGCTGTTGCTGCCGTGGGAATCCGCGTCGGCCAACGCCAGCCCGTTCGTGACCATCCTGGAGCAGATCGGGGTGCCGTCGGCGGCGCTGCTGATGAGTTTCGTCGTGCTGACCTCCTTGCTGTCGGCGCTGAACGCGAACCTGTACGGCGCCTCGCGGATGGTGTTCTCCCTGGCCTCGCGAGGTGAAGCGCCGCGCGCGATGCTGCGGCTGTCCGGCGCCGGGGTCCCGCGGACGGCGGTGCTGGCGTCGGTGGCCTTCGGCTTCGTGGCCGTACTGCTGAACTTCCTCGCCCCGGAACACGTACTTCCGTTCCTGCTCAACGCCATCGGGGCGAATATCCTGCTGGTCTGGATTTTCGTCGCCGTCTCCCAGCTGAAGCTGCGGAAAGCGGCGGAACGGGACGGCACCGCCGCGGACCTTCCGGTGCGGATGTGGGGCTTCCCGTGGCTCAGCTGGGTCGCGCTGATCGCGATGGCGGGCGTCCTCATTCTCATGTGGACGGACGCGAGCGCGCGGGCGCAGCTGTTCACCAGTGGTGCGGTTGCCGTGCTGATCGTGGTGATCAGCCTGCTCAGGCGACGTCCGCGACGCTGAACAACTCGTGCTCGACGCGGCTGAGGGCCAGCCGCACCGCGCCGAGCGCCACCGAGTCGTCGCCGAGCATCGACGTCTCGACGCGCACCGGGAACAGGCACAGGCGGGCCAGTTCGGTCCGCAGCGGCGTCGTCAGCAGGTCTCCGGCCTGCGCGAGTCCGCCGCCGATCACCACCAGTTGCGGGTCGACGGTGAGCACGGTGGCGGCGACGAGCTCGACGAACCTGTCCACGGACGCGGACCGGCCGACCCTGCGCAGGACGCCGATCTCGCCCGCCGCGCCGTTGTGGCCCGCGTGCAGCTTCCCGCCGAGCAGCAGTCCCAGCGACACGGTCCGCCCGGCCCGCACGTAGACGACGTCGTCGACACCGTGCGCGGCCCCTCGCCAGTGCTCAGCCAGCGTCGCGAGCTTCGTGTCGTTGCCCGCCAGCACCGGGCATCCACCGCCGAACTCCGCCGGCAGGTCGAGCCCGGTCCAGCCGGGCAGGCGTTCGCTACGGACGACCTTGCCGCCGGACACCACGCCGGTGGTGCCGACGCCGAGCACCCGGACGTTCGGACGGCCTTCGACGGCGGCACCGAGCACCCGGTGCGCGACGCCGAGGCGGTCGGGAGCGTCCATCTCCGGCGTGAGCTCGGCCCTCGCCCGTCCGACGACGTCACCGCGCAGATCGGCGACCAGGCACAACGCCTTGTGCGGGCCGATTTCGAGTCCGGCGACGTGCCCGGATTCGGGACGGAAGCGATACCGCTTCGCGGGTCTGCCGACCGGTCTCGGCGCGTCGGGGGAGAGCGGGACCTCCTCGATCAGCCCCTGCTCACCGAGGTCGGTGGCGATCTCCTCGACCGTCGGCCGGGAGACCTCGCTCGCCTTGACCAGTTCCGTGAGGGTGAGTTCTTCGGCCGCGTACAGCGCCCGCAGGACCGCTATGGCGTTGAGTCGCCGCAGCAGTGAGGGATCCCCGCCGGAAAGTCTGGCCATGCGGCTCCTCAGGCGTTGACGCGCTGGTCGTACCGGGCCCGCGCGACGGCGATCTCGCTCTGGTGGTCCTCGGTCCAGGTGACCAGTGACTGGATGGTCTTGTGCAGCGTGATGCCCAGTGGTGTCAGCGCGTACTCGACCCGGGGCGGCACGACCGGATAGACGGTCCGGTTCACGAGCCCGTCGCGTTCGAGGTGACGCAGCGTGGTGGTGAGCATGCGCTGGCTGATGCCGTCGATCTTGTACTTCAACTCGGTGAACCGGAGGGTGTTCACGTCGAGCAGCGCGATCACCAGGAGTGACCACTTGTCCGCCACCCGGTCCAGGATCTGGCGGACCTCGCAGTCCTCGCGGGTGTCCCACTGGAAGGCCCCGTAGTCAGCCTCGGTGAGTTCACAACGACTGGGTGAGTTCAAAGTGCCTTCTTCCATGGTCATCGATGGTGACGGAAGATCACCTTGGTTACAAGAGGGAACCGACCGGCAGATGAGTAACCGTCGGCCCTTGTCCACTGAGGGAGTTTCGATCTTGATCACAACGCGAACGCCGCCGCGCGCCGCCGACCGGATGAGCGGGCGGGCCTGGGGCGTGCTCCTGGTGCTGTGCGGCGCCATCTTCCTGGAGGGCATCGACATCGCGATGCTGAACGTGGCGTTGCCGTCCATCCGCGCCGAACTCGACTTGTCGACCGCGACGCTGAGCGGCGTGGTGAGCGCCTACGTGCTCGGCTACGGCGGATTGATGCTGCTGGGCGGGCGCGCCGCCGATCTCTACGGCCGCCGCCGCATGTTCCTCACCTGGCTGGTGGTGTTCCTCGTCTTCTCCGGGCTCGGCGGGTTCGCCACCGAGGGCTGGATGCTGCTGGTCGCCCGGTTCGTCACCGGGGTCGCCGCGGCCTTCATGACCCCGGCTGGCCTGTCCATCATCACCACGAGCTTCGAGGAAGGCCCGAAACGCACCAAGGCACTGCTGTTCTACGCCGGCACCGCGGCGGGCGGCTTCTCGCTGGGCCTGGTCATCGGCGGGCTGCTGACCAGGATCGACTGGCGCTGGGTGTTCTTCACGCCGGTGATCCTGGCCGCCGTCATCCTGGCCGCCGCGCTCTGGCTCATCAAGGAACCGGTGGGGCGGGACCAAGGCTCGCGGCGCCTGGACCTCGGCGGGGCCGTCACCGTGACCGTGGCGATGTTGCTGATCGCCTACGCGGTGGTCCGGCTGGAACACCCGGCGCTGGGCTGGGGCTGGACGGTCGCGTCCTTCGCCGGGGGAGTGGCCGCGCTGGCGGCCTTCGTGGCCATCGAACGCCGCTCGCCCGCGCCACTGGTGCGACTGGGCATTCTGAGGTCGGGTCCGCTGGTGCGGGCCAACATCAGCGCGTTGCTCTACGCCGGTTCGTTCTTCGGGTTCCAGTTCCTCGTCACGCTGTACCTCCAGGAACTCCGGGGCTGGTCGACGCTCGAGACGAGTCTCGCGTTGCTGGCGACCGGGATCGACGCGATCCTCGCGCCGACACTGACCCCGCGGCTGGTGGCGAAGTTCGGCAACACACGGGTGATCTTCGGCGGCCTCGTGCTCGCTGTCGTGGCGTACGCGCTCTTCCTGCCGCTGGGCATGGACTGGACGTACGCGGCGATGTTCCCGTCGATGATCCTCCTTGGCCTCGGGTTCGCCCTCGCCTACGGCCCACTGACGATCGTCGCCACCGACGGGATCGCCGAAGACGAACAGGGACTGGCGGGTGGCCTGCTCTACACGTCTTTCCAGTTCGGCGCGGCGCTCGGACTGTCCGCGGTGACCGCAGTGAGCGTCGCGGCGCTCGGGGACGGTTCGCGGGAAGCCGCGCTCGGCGGTTTCCGGGCGGCCTTCGTGGTGCCGCTGGTGATGGCCGTCCTCGCCGCGATCGTCACCGCGTCCGGACGTCAGCTCGCTTCGACGAAGGACGCCAAGTTGGCCAAGGAGGAGGCGATCCCGGCCTCGTGATCCGGCTGGCCGATGCCGGACGGCACACCTGTCGCGGTGACGGTCACGTCGGTGCCGTCACCCGCGGCGGTGAGCTGCCAGGTCATCGTCATGGTGCCCGCGAAGGACGGGTCGTCGGCCTCGAAGACGGCCTTCTGCACCACGCGTTCCGGCGGCAGCAGTTCGGCGAACCCGACTTCGACGACGTCCGTCGCGTCCGAACTCTTGCCGGGGGCGTCGGAGGCGTCGAGGTAGGTGAGGGTCATCCGGAAGCCGCCGCCGGGCCGGGGATCCCAGTGTTCGACGCGGCCGCGCATACCCTCGGGTGGCAGCCAGGCTTCGAGGGCCGCGCGGTCGAGAAGTGCGTTGTAGACGGTCGCGGGCGGTGCGGCGATCACCCGGCTGCCGCTGTCGATCCTATCCATCCTCCCGATTCTAGGGCCGATACGCTGCCGTCGAGGGATCACGGCGAGCGGTGGTCCAGGGAGGGTGATCCACATCGAGTACGTCATCGCCTGGTCCGCCTTCCTCGGTGGCTGGCTCCTCGTCGCCGGGCCCATGTACCAGGGTGCGCTCGAACTCCGCGAGGAAGGCGAGCGGTTCCGCGACCTGCGTTCGGTCGAGGTGCCCCGGCCCTCGTATGGCGAGCCCGTATCGCGCTGGTGGTGGCTGTTGCCGCCGGTGGCCATCGCCAAGGAACGGCGACGGCGGCGCAAGGTGCACCGCGAGGTCATGAACTCGTTCACGGCCGAGCAGCGGCGCACCATGGCCACCTTCGCCAACAAGGCCCGCGGCTGGTTCATCGTGACCGCGGGCGCCTTCTTCATCGCCCTCAAGGAAACGTGGCACCTGAACCGCCTGTACCACTGGCCATTGTGGACTTATCTCGCGCTCGTGCTCGTCCCACTGGTGCTGAGCTTCGCCCACACGTCACGGGGTCTCCGGCTGACGGTGCTCATCATGGGTGCCGAGGAGTGATGGTGTCGCGGGTGATCGACTCGGCCTTCTCCTGCGCCTTCTTGGCATCGGTGACCCAGAGCTTGTAGAAGTCGAACGGGCAGTCCGCCACGCCCTTGTCACCCTCGTCCGCGTCCCGCACGCCGGTGTACCCGCGGTGCAGCAGCTTGAAGATGTGGTTCTGCGACTGGTCGTAGGTACGCGCGTCGCGGATCGCCGACACCGACAGCTGCGCGTACTGGATCCCGAATTCCTCCTCGCCGGTCTCGCCGAGCGTGCGGCCGTCGAAGCCGATGATCGCGGAATGGCCGAAATACGAGTACACGCCGTCGAATCCGGCGGCGTTCGCCACGGCCACGTAACAGTTGTTGGCCCACGCCATCGCCTTGGCCATCAGTACCTGCTGCTCCTTGGCCGGGTACATGTAACCCTGGCAGCGCACGATCAGCTCGGCGCCCTTCATCGCGCAGTCGCGCCAGATCTCCGGGTAGTTCCCGTCGTCGCAGATGATCAGCGAGATCTTCAGCCCCTTGGGACCGTCGCTGACGTAGGTCTCGTCGCCCGGGTACCAGCCCTCGATCGGGCACCACGGAAGGATCTTGCGGTACTTCTGGACGATCTCACCCCGGTCGTTGATGAGCACGAGGGTGTTGTACGGAGGCTTGTTCGGGTGGTCCTCGTGCCGTTCGCCGGTGATGGAGAAGACGCCCCAGGTCTGGGCTTCCCGGCAGGCGGCGGCGAAGATTTCGGTCTCCTCACCGGGAATGGCCGCCGCGGTCTCGTACATTTCGCCCGCGTCGTACATGATGCCCTGCGTCGAGTACTCCGGGAACACCACGAGGTCCATGCCCGGCAGCCCGGACTTCATGCCCACCACCATTTCGGCGATCTTGCGGGCGTTGGCGAGGACTTCGGCCTTGGTGTGCAGCCGCGGCATCTTGTAGTTGACCACCGCGACGCCGACCGTGTCCGGGCTGGCGGAAATGTCACCGTGTCGCATTTGGACTCCTTTTCACCGGGTGGGTTTTCTGGAGGAACAGGGCCGCCGCGACCAGCGCGACGGCGATCGCGGCCGCCAGCAGCGCTGTCCCGCCGTCGCTGCGGTAGGCGCCGGTCAGCCCGAGGAAGGCGGGCACCGTGCAGGTCGGCTGGCTGAGCAGGAGGACGGTCCAGCCGGTGAACCGCGTCAGCCGGTCCATACCGAGGCCGAGCACCAGGAAGAACAACGTCCACAGCAGTGCCCAGGACAGCCAGATGACGCCGAACACCGGATCGCCGTCACGCCAGAACGCGATTCCCGCGAACACCACGGCGGCGCCCGCCACGAAGAGCGAGAACCAGCCGATGCCTTCGGGTTCCAGGCCGGCGAGGTTCGCGATCCCGACGTACAAGTAGGTGAAGCCGAACAGGTACAGGCCGGACGCGGCGAGGATCGCGTCCGGATTCCCGCCCGCCTGGATGATCAGCACGGTCGGGGTGACGCACTGCAGCGCGCCCACGAACAGGTTCAGCACCGCCGCCGACCGCGGCGGTATCCGGCCGAGCAGCATCAGGCCGTTGATCATCAAGGCGGCGCCGACGTAGAGCAGGCCAACGTTGCCCATGCCCACCTCCGCTGCGTCATATGGAATATTTCCAAATGAAAGTATGTGGTGTGCCGGACCGAGTCAAGAGGTGCGGAATTCAGAGCCGGGTGAGGACTTCGAAGTCGTAGCCGTCGGCGATCGCGAGATGGACGTGCTGGTCTGCCTGCTGCCCGCGGAACTCGATCGTGCCGCGTGGGCCGTGATAGGCGACGCCGTCGATCGCCGCGTTGAGCGCGGGCAGTTCCGGCGTACCCGCGCGGCGGACGAGTTTCGCCAGCGTGTGCAGGCCCTCGTAACAGGATTCGGCGGCGTTGTTCAAAGCGGGGGCGCCGGGACCGTTGCGGTCGACGTAGCGACCGAGCAGGTCCATCGCGTCGGCCGTGACCATGGACCGGAAGTACGCGGCGGAGACGTAAAGATTCCCGGTGGCGTTCACCCCGCTCGCGAGAAGCATGTTCTCTTCCATCAGCGGACTGAACCGGATCAGCCGGTCACTGAGCCCGCGCGCGGCGAAGGCGCGGTTGAAGCGCACCGCGTCCTGCCCGACCAGCAACATGAGCACACCGTCGCTTGTGGACTGTTCGACCGAACGGACCACTGTGGACATATCGCCCGCGCCGAGCCCGACGAACGCCTCGCCGGTGATGCGCAGGCCGAGATCCTTGGCGTAGTGCCGGATCGCCCGCGCCGACCGGTGTGGCCAGACATAGTCGTCACCGACGACGAACCAGCGCCGGGCGCCGAGGTGGTCGCGCAGCCAGCGCAACGCCGGTTCGATCTGGCAGCGCGGCGTCTCGCCCGTGCAGAAGATGCCCGAGCGGCGCTCGCCGCCTTCGTAAAGCGAGGTGTACACGTACGGCACCCTGTCGGCCACGACCGGCGCGAGCGCGTGCCGGATCGACGAGATGTGCCAGCCGCTCACCGCGTCGACCCGCCCCGCGTCGACCAGGCGTCGCAAGTCTTCGGCCACTTGCGCGGGGGAGCCGCCACCGTCGACCACCTCGGCCTCGACCTGTCTGCCGAGGATGCCGCCGGATTCGTTGAGTTCGTGGACGGCCAAGTCGGTGATCGCCTCGCAGGACGGGCCGAACAGCCCGGCGGGCCCCTGCAACGGGACCACCATGGCGACGCGCCAGGTGTCGTCGCGGGTCCGCGTGGCGAGGCGTAGGGGCATGGCGCTCCGTGCGGTGGCCCGGTAAGGTCAAAGTGCTTTCACCTGGAAGTATTGCGAGGGTGTCCGGTTTTGGCAAGGGGACGGGATATGGGGACACGCGGCGTCACGACCGCCGGACCGTCGCTCGTCGGCTCGCTCACCCGTGCCGCGAGGGCCGTCGCCGCCGACGTGGAGCAGGTGCTGGTCAAAGAGGGGCTCACCCTGGACCAGTGGCTGGTGCTGGACGCGCTGAGCGGCAAAGGCGGCCTCGCCATGGCCGAACTCGCCGACCGGACGCTGGCCACCGCCCCGACGCTGACCAGGGTCGTCGACAAACTGGTGACCACCGCGCAGGCCTACCGCGAGGTCGACGCCGCCGACCGGCGCCGGGTGCTCGTCCACCTCAGCGCCCGCGGTCGCACGACGCATCGGCGCGTGGCCGCGAAGGTGACCGAGGTGGAAGCCCGGCTCGCCGTGACGGATGAAGTGCTCATGGCGTTGCGTAGTCTCGGCGGCTGACGCCCAGGCGTCAGGCGTGCGGCGGACCCTGCGGCGGGTACGGCGCGCCGTACGGCATCGGCCGTGCCGCCGGCTTCGCCTTCGCCAGCGCGACGATGCCGATGATTCCGGCGACGACGAGCGCGACGAACACGAACACCGCGGCTACCACGTACACCACGCGGAAGCTGAGGGCGTCCGAGAGCAGCCCGCCGAGCAACGGTGCGATCGCCAACGCGACGACGCCGAGGCCTGCCATCACCCCGGCCGCGACGCCGCGACCGGTGCGGAGCCGCCGGATCAGCGCGACGGTCACGCCGATGGCCGCACCCGCGCCGAGTCCGTTGAGCACCCGCCCGACCAGGAACAGGACGCTGTCAGGGGTGAAGGCGATCAGCACCACACCGAGGAGCATCAAACAGAGCCCGGGCACGGTCACCGCCGTCGGGAAGCGCGCGCCGAGCAACAGACCTGCCGGGAAAGCGATCGCGGCCGCGACGAGGTATGCGACGAGGCCACTGAGCAGCATGGCCTGGTTGGACATGCCCAGCTCGATTTGCAGGGTCGCTCGGCCGTCGAAGCGGTAGACCACGGTGAGCAGGAACAGCCCGATGAGCGCGGCGAATCCGGGCCCGACGACCAGCCACCAGGGCGGTCCGGCGGACGGTCGCGGATCGTGCTGTGTCGGCGTCGGCACGTACATGCGCACAATCTATAGCGACCGGCGACGAGGATGGACCACTTCTCGGGGGAAAGCCCGTCGGTGCAACAGTGACTGACTACCGAGAGTCTTCGACATCTTTTTCCGTCAGGAGCGCGCGGTCTCTCCAGTAATCCCGCAGTCGCCGCCGGAGCATCGCGCGATGCCCCAGCGGCGGCCGAGATACCTGGCCAAGATGTGCTCTTGACCAGGTGCGACGTGCCCCCGGCAGGACTTGAACCTGCGACCTAGAGATTAGAAGGCTCTTGCTCTATCCAGCTGAGCTACGAGGGCCGACGTCGGCGACGTTGGGTGTCGCCCAGCACCGGCAGCTTAGCCGTCGCCAACCTGTCGATCGTTTGACACCGCCAGATCGTTTCAGGTCGAGCCCACCGTTTTTTGGAACGCCCGTGAGCGCGTCACGACGCGGGGTGACGCGCCCACGGGCCGGGGCCGCTTCGGGGGAGCGGCCCCTGGGTTCGTGCAGGTCGCGAGTCGACTCTTCTGCGAGCGACCGGCACGAACCGTCGGGGTGGTCAGTCCCAGATCTTGAGGGCGCGAATCACGAACGGCCCCTGGGGTACGTAGGTGCCGCCACCCGGATAGGTGATGAAATCTCCCTCCGTCGTGCATTCCTCGCTCTGGTAAATCGTGACGTCCCTGCTCAACCGGTTCACGAACGAATGTCCGTCGAACCCTTCAGGCAGGGGAATGCATTCCTCCGGATTGGAGGTGCGCAGGTCGAATTTGTGCACCGCGCCGCCGTACGATTCTTCGCCCCATACGCAGAACTCGCCCTTCTGACAGTCGGGTGCGGGCTGCCCGGTGGCGGCGCTCGCGACTCCGGTACTGGTCAGCAGGCCGAACATGGCCAGCAGGAGGACGTGCGGGAGGCGTGCGCGCAGGTTCGTCAAACGTCGTTGCATGGCTGGGTTCTCCCCCGTGGATCGGCGGCTCGATCGCCGTCGGTGAATGTGTGATTCCACGATGACCCGGCGGGAAGGCTTTGTCAGCCCGCAATTCTACTGCTGTGGATAAGTAGTTGTGCGCCGCTCGATCAGGGCGAGTTGTCCACAGATCACCGGAACCGCATTGCGCCCGCCGAAATCGGCTGCTAAGCGGGCGCGGTGGACTCGCGGACGACCAGTTCGGTGGGGATCTCGGCGGGTGCGGGCGTCTTTTCCCCGCGCAGCAGGGTCAGCACCAGATCACCGGCCGCGCGCCCCTTGGCGGCGAGGTCCTGCCGGACCGTCGTCAGCGGTGGTTCGGACCACCGTGCGGGCGGGATGTCGTCGAAGCCCACGACGGAAAGATCACCCGGAACGGACAGCCCGAGGTGTCTCGCCGCCGAGATCGCCGCCAGCGCCAGCAGGTCCGACATGCACAACAGCGCGGTCGGCCGCGGATGCCGGTCGAGCAGCCCGAAAGCGCTCGGGAGAGCCCCCTCGACCGAGAGTCCGGACGCCTCCCAGATCGGCACGTCCGCCACCGGGACGCCCGCTTCGGCCAGCGTCTCCAGGTAGCCGGCCATCCGCTCGCGGTTGTCGTGGAACCGGCTGTTCCCGGCCTCCGCCGCGCTCAGTTCGCCGCCGCGTGGCGCCGAGAGGCACTGCGCCGAGAAGATCCCGATCCGCCGATGCCCGAGGTCGAGCAGATGCCGGGCCGCCGCGGCCGCCCCCGCCCGGTCCGCCACCCCGATCCTCGCGGAACCGCGGATACGCGGCTGGTCGATCACCACCAGCGGCATCCCCCGATCGCGGACCGCGTTCAGCGCCGGCGCACCGTCGGCCAGCGAATACGCCACCGCGATGTCGGCTTGCGCGGTCAGGATCCGCTCCGCGCGCGGGCCGCCGCTCTCGCCGTCTCCGGGGAGCAGCAGGAGGGCGTGCCCCTCGGGGTCGACGACGGTCGAGAGCGCGTCGAGGGTGAGCGACAACGCCGGATCGGAGAAGGCCGTCGAAAGATTCGTGTCGAGCAGGACGGCGATCGCGCCGGTGCGGCTGGTGGCCAGGCTGCGCGCTGTCGGGTTCGGCCCGGCGTACCCGATTTTCTTGGCCGCGCGCAGCACCTCTTCGCGCAGTTGGGCGGACAGCTGATCGGGCCGGTTGTAGGCGTTGGAGACGGTCGCACGCGACACCCCGACGGCGTCGGCGACATCGTCCAACGTCGGCCTTCGCCGTCGGGTGCTGGTCACGGCGGCAGTCTAGTCCCGGGCGGCACAGGTGGACTTTCTGAAGCGCTTAAGTCATTCTGGGGGAACAGGAATCGGAAGGGGACTGGGGTTTATGCGTGACCGTACGGCCGTTTTCGTCGTGTTCGCGCTCAACGGGGCCGCGCTCGGCTCCTGGGCGCCGCGGACTCCGGCGTTGTCGGAAAGGGTGAGCGCCTCACCGGGTGTTTTCGGACTGGCCCTGCTGGGTGCCAGCGTCGGCATGCTGATCGCGGCCTCGGTTTCGGGGCGGCTGATCGAGCGGCACGGCGCCCGCGCGGTGGTCGCGGGCAGCACGATCATCGCCTGTGTGGCGCTGCCGATGATCGGCTTCTCGACGTCGGTCGTCATGCTCGCCGGGGCCTTGTTCGTCCTCGGTGCGAGCGTCGGCGCGCTGGACGTCGCCATGAACGTCGCGGGCGTCGAGGTGGAGCGCCGTTCCGGGCGGGCCATCATGCCGATCTTGCACGCCGGGTTCAGCTTCGGCGCGCTGGCGGGCTCCGTCGCCGCCGGATTCGCGGCTTCGCATCAGTGGTCGCCGGGTCGTCATCTCACCGTCGCCGCGTTGGCCGCGCTGGTGGTGCTCGCCTTCGTCATCGTGGCCGTGCCCGGCGCACGGCCCGCGCACACCGGGCCCGTCGAGAAGCCGCGGGTACCGCCGATCAAACGTCCTGTCCTCTGGCTGCTCGCCGCCATCGCGCTGTTCTCGGCGATCGCGGAAGGTGCGAGTTCGGACTGGTCCGCCCTGCTGATGACGTCCGTGCACGGGGTCGGCGAAGGCGCCGCGGCCTTCGCCTACTCCGGGTTCGCCCTGGCCATGGCGCTCGCCAGGCTCGCGGGCGCCTGGCTTCAGAACCGCTTCGGCGCGACCCGCGCACTGGCGGTGGGCGCCGGCGTCGCCGCGGGAGGGCTCGTGCTCGCCGCGCTGGCCAGCCTGCCTGTGTTCGGGTTTGTCGGCTTCGCGCTGGCGGGTGCCGGGCTGGCCGCGGCCTTCCCGATCGCGTTGAGCCTCGCGGGGGCGTCCGGCAAACGCGCCGACGGCACCGGAGGCGAGCGGGAACTCGCCTTCGTCACCGCGATCGCCTACACCGGCTTCCTCGCCGGGCCGCCGCTGATCGGCGGAATCGCGCAGGTGACGTCGCTTTCGGTGTCGTTCCTGTTCGTCGGCCTGACCGCCGCGCTGATCGTGCCGTCCGCGCTGGCCGCGGCGCGGGCGGCGAAACGAGAGGAGATGTCCGAACCCGTCGCCCGTTGACATCCTCGCCGCGGCCCGGGCAAGCTGATTGCTCGTAAACTGAAATGAATGCGAGTCGTTCGCTGTTTCAGGGTGGCTGATCCGGGGAGGAGCGGCGTGAGGGTGCTGATGCTCGGTGGCGGCGTAGGGGTCCTGACCGGTCGTCGCCAGGTACCCGGGATCCCGGCGCGGCTGGTGCAGACCACGTTGCCCCGGCTCGTGCTGGGCCCGGTGGTGTTCCGGCTGGTGATGCTGGCGGAGGCGCTGTGGGCGGCCGGCTCCGGCGGTTCGTCGGCGCTGTGGACGTTCGCGGTGCTGTACCTGGTGCCGAACGTCGCCGAAGCCGCTTGGATCCTCCGCTGGTCCGCCCGCGATCCCGCCGGTACGCGCCTGGTGCCGGTGGCCGATGCCGGGGCCGCCGTGCTCCTGCCCCTGGGCGCCGCGCTGATCGCGCAGGACATCGCGATCATGTCGATCACCTGGACCCATCTGATGGGCACGGTGATGATCTGGACCCTGCTGCGCGGTGCGCTGGCGGGGTCGCTGGTCATCGGCGGCGGGGTGGTTCTGCACGCCGTGCTGGACCCGGCCTCCTCGCTCGGTCTCTTCCTCACTCTCGCGACCGCGCTGGTGGCGTCCCTCGCGATCGTCGGCCTGGTCGGCGCGTCGATGCGGTTCGCGCTCGGATTCGGGGAGCAGCAGGGCAGGGCGGCGGAACGCGAACGGCACCGCCGCGACGTCCACGACACCGTCCTCCAGGTGATGGAGTCGTTCGCGCTTCCCGCGCCCGCCGACGAACTCGACCCGGCGGCCAGCCTCGACCGGGTCCGTCGCACCGCCCGTGCCCAGGCGATGCGCCTCCGGATCAGCCTCGAGCACGAACCGGCGGGGCCGGTTGGACTGCACCAGCGGCTACGGCTGCTCGCCGCCGAAATGGCTGTCGAGGGCCTGCGGGCCGAGGTCGTCATCCAGGACGACTGTGGTCCGGACCTCGCGGAGGAATCCGCAATGGCACTGCACGACGCGGCGAGGGAGGCCTTGCGCAACACGCTGAAGCACTCCGGGACCAGACGGGCCGTCGTCAGCGTCGAAGAGATGGGTGGCGGGGTTTCCCTGACGGTGCGCGATCACGGCGCCGGTTTCGCTGTCGGCGACCGGCGGCGCGGGTTCGGCCTCGAAAACTCGATCATCGCGCGGATGGCGGAAATCGGCGGCTTCGCGCGGATCGAATCCAGTCCGGGACTGGGAACGAGGGTGGTGCTCCTCGCTCCTCCATCCATGCCCCCGCCACCGCCCTCAAAGGGGGCGCTGCGCGCCGCTGAACTGAAATCAGTCCTGCGTGTCCCCGTCGGGTGAATCCCGCCATTGGCGGAACGGGCGGTCCAGCGTCCACTCGCCATTTTTGCGTTCGACGACACGGTATTCGCAGGTCGACGGGTTGGACAGGGACTCGAACAGCTCGATGCTCCAGCCGAAGAGACGGCGGCACAGCAACCGGATCGTCAGGCCGTGCGAGACGACCAGCACGGTCTTGGGGTGATCTTCGCCGCAGGCCGCCAGCTCGCTGAGGAAGGCCGCGACCCGGTCGTCCACGTCCGCGCCGGACTCGCCGAACGGGAGCCGGTAGAAGAAGTGCCCGAATTCGTGACGGCGTTGCTTCTGGACCTCCTGCTCCAGCGGTTCCTGGAGGTTGCCCCAGTCCTGTTCCCGCAGCCTCGGCTCCGGCACGATCCATTCGCAGACGTCGCGGATGTCCAGTAACCGCAACGTCTCCCGCGTCCGCAGATACGGGCTGACGTAGACCGCCGGCCGTTCGCCGTCGAGGAGTTCCCTGAGCTCCGGGCCCACCTGCCGGGCCTGCTCGCGGCCGGCGTCGGTCAGCGGGAGGGAGTGGTCGGGGATCCGCGTGTAAGCGAGTTCGTCGACGTTGCCGAGTGACTCGGCGTGCCTCAGCAGGATGATCCGCACGCCGCCATCTTGCCCCTTGCGCGTCCGGCTTACCCTCGTGACGTGCCTTCAGACCCCGAGACGAAACCGGCCCCACCCGCGCGGAAGGCCGGTGTCCTGCCGCTGGTGTCGATCGGGGCGCTCCTGGCCGCGGTGGTGGCCGTCGGCCTGGTCGCGCTGACCGGTGGCGCCGGTTACGTCATCGCGGGCCTGCCGGATCCGGGGCTGGTGACGCGTTACGGCATCACCGTCGTCCGGGTGCTCGCCGAGGCGGCTTCGGTGCTGTGCGTGGGTTCGCTGCTGCTCGCCGCGTTCCTCGTCCCGCCGCAGAAGTCCGGCACGCTCGCGGCGGACGGCTACTCGGCCATCCGCGTCGCGGGCGCCGCCGCCTGGGTCTGGTTCTTCGCCGCCGCCGCGTCGATCTTCTTCTCCGCGGCCGACGGCGCGGGGCGCCCCTTCACCGAGGTCCTCTCGCCGCAGGTGCTGATCGACCTCGTGGACGCCATCGAGCAGCCCAAGGCCTGGCTGTTCACCGCGTTGATCGCGTTGCTGGTCGCGCTCGGCTGCCGTCTCGCGCTGACCTGGGGCTGGACGACGGTGGTGTTCTTCCTGTCCGTCGGCGGCCTGGTCCCGGTCGCGGTCACCGGGCATTCCGCGAGCGGCGGCTCGCACGACATGGCGACCAACAGCCTGCTGTACCACCTGGTCGCCGCCGCGTTGTGGGTCGGCGGCCTGGTGGCGCTGCTCGCGCTCGGCTGGCGCCGCGGCGAGAACCTCAAGCTCGCCGCGACCCGGTTCTCCAAGCTGGCGCTGGTCTGCTGGATCGTGATGGCGGTCTCCGGCCTCGTCAACGCGCTGGTGCGGATCAGGATCGCCGACCTGTTCACCACCGACTACGGCCTCCTCGTGATCGCGAAGATCGTGGCTTTGCTGCTGCTCGGCGTCTTCGGGCATCAGCAACGGCAAAAGGGCGTCGCCGGGCTGGTGAACGGCGCGGGCGGCGGGCAGCTGCTGCGGCTCGCCGCGGTCGAGGTGCTGATCATGTTCATCACGATCGGCATCGCCACCGGGCTCGCGAAAACCCCGCCGCCGCAGGAATCGTTCACCCAGCCGTCGACGACGGAACTGCTGATCGGCTATGACCTCTCCGGCCCGCCGACCGTCTTCAGACTGCTCACGGACTGGCGGTTCGACCTCGTCTACGGCACCCTCGCGATCGTTCTCGCCGGGCTGTACCTCGCCGGTCTCCGGCGGCTGCGGAGCCGCGGCGACACCTGGGCCCCCGGCCGCACCGTCGCGTGGCTCGCGGGCTGTTTCGTGCTGCTGATCGCGACGTCGTCCGGCATCGGGCGATACGCGCCCGCGATGTTCAGCGTGCACATGGGCAACCACATGCTGCTGTCCATGGTGGCGCCGGTGCTGTTCGTACTCGGCGGACCCGTGACGCTCGCGCTGCGCGCGCTGCCCACGGCGGGCAAGGACGCCCCGCCCGGACCGCGTGAGTGGCTGCTCGCCTTCGTGCACTCGCCGCTTTCCCGATTCCTGACGCATCCGATCGTCGCGCTGCTGCTGTTCGTCGGTTCCTTCTACGGCCTGTACTTCTCGGGCCTGTTCGACTCCGCGCTGAACTACCACTGGGCGCATCTGGCGATGAACGCGCATTTCCTGCTCGCCGGATACGTCTTCTACTGGCCGGTGATCGGTGTCGACCCCGCGCCGCGACGGCTCCCGCCGCTAGGACGGCTGGGGATGATGTTCGCCGCCATGCCGTTCCACGCGTTCTTCGGGATCACGCTGATGGGCATGCAGACCGTGCTCGGCCAGGACTTCTACCGGTCGCTCAAGCTGCCGTGGGTCACCGATCTGCTGACCGACCAGCGGCTCGGGGGCGGGATCGCGTGGGCGTCGGGTGAGCTGCCGGTCCTGCTGGTCCTCGTCGCGCTGCTGGTGCAGTGGGCGCGTCAGGACGAGCGGGAGGCCCGGCGCCGGGATCGCCGCGAAGACGCCTCAGGCGACGCGGATCTGAACGCCTACAACGCGATGCTGAAGAACCTCGCGGATCAGGGCCGGGGGCGGGATTCTTAGAGTTCTCGCTGTGTCTTGACCGGTGAGGTCCGTGAAGGCCTCCTTCCCTACCTTGAGCGTAGGAAAGGAGGCCTTCACGACTTTCTGCAACACCGCCAGCCTCGGCCCAGGTCGGTCGGGACGCTGACCACACGGCACGACACCGAGGGCAGCGGCCGTGACCCGCGCGGGAAAGCTCCCGGCGACCCACGGCCGGACCCGAAAACGTCGCGCTACCACATCTCCCCGCCCGCTCGCCGACTTCCGCCCGAGTTGTCCACAGGAAGCCCACAACGCCCGGAGTTGTCCACAGATCCGGTTCTCGTCCTTTTTCGCCCCTTGATCCGAGGCAATCTGTGATCAAGGGAAACACCGAGGAGAAAGGCGAGTGTGATGGCGATGGGCGAAACGTGGGTGACCATGATCGGCAACCTGACCAGCGAACCGGTCCACCATCCGGAACGGATTCACGGGCACGACGTCGTGTCGTTCGGCCTGCGGAGTGTCGAACGACGGTACGACAAGGAACGAGGGGAATGGGGTGAGGGACGGCAGCTCGCGGTCAAGGTCACCTGCTGGCGGAAGCTGGCGATGGCGGCCTTTTCCTGCCTGAGCAAAGGCGATCCGGTGATCGTGGCCGGGAGGCTGCGTGGTGCCGAGACCGCGGAGGAGATCCCGGCACCTCTCGGTCTACCTGAGCTTGAGGCCTTCTCCATCGGCCCCAACCTGGCGCGCTGCTCGGCCGAGATCCGGCGGCTCGGGCGTGACCGGCCAAGGGCGATCCCGCTACCGCCGCCGCCCACCGGGAATCCCATGGTCACCGCGCTGGAGGACACACCTGTGGCTTGAGGATTCCGATGCTCCTCGGTGATATCGGGCTGACCGTCGGTAGTTCGGTGGTGACCGCCGTCAAGGCCGCGATCGGCTCGCTCTACGATCGCTTGTATGGCCGAGTTCATCTACACCATGAAGAAGGTGCGCAAGACCGTCGGGGACAAGGTCATCCTCGACGACGTCAGCACCGCGTTCTACCCCGGCGCCAAGATCGGCGTGGTGGGGCCGAACGGCGCGGGTAAGTCCACCGTTCTGAAGATCATGGCGGGGATCGAGCAGGCCAGTAACGGCGAAGCCTTCCTCCAGCCTGGCGCCAGCGTCGGCATCCTCATGCAGGAGCCGGAGCTCAACGAGGAAAAGACCGTCCGCGAGAACGTCGAAGAGGGCCTTGGCGACATCAAGGTCAAGCTCAACCGCTTCAACGAGGTCGCCGAGCTGATGGCGACCGACTACAGCGACGAGCTGATGGAGGAGATGGGCAAGCTCCAGGAGGACCTCGACCACGCCGACGCGTGGGAGATCGACTCCGCGGTGGAGCAGGCGATGGACGCCCTGCGCTGTCCGCCGCCGGAAGAGCCGGTCACGCACCTCTCCGGTGGTGAGCGCCGCCGGGTCGCGCTGTGCAAGCTGCTCCTGTCCGCGCCCGACCTGCTGCTCCTCGACGAGCCCACCAACCATCTGGACGCCGAAAGCGTGCTGTGGCTGGAACAGTTCCTCGCGAACTACGCCGGCGCCGTCCTCGCCGTCACCCACGACCGGTACTTCCTGGACAACGTCGCCGAGTGGATCATGGAGCTCGACCGCGGCCGTGTCGTCGGCTACGAGGGCAACTACTCGACGTACCTGGAGAAGAAGGGTGAGCGTCTCGCCATCCAGGGCAAGAAGGACGCCAAGCTCGCGAAGCGGCTGAAGTCCGAGCTCGAATGGGTCCGGTCCAACGCCAAGGCGCGTCAGACCAAGTCGCGGTCCCGGCTCGACCGCTACGAGGAGATGGCCGCGGAGGCGGACAAGTACCGCAAGCTCGATTTCGAAGAGATCCAGATCCCGCCGGGGCCCCGGCTGGGCAGCGTGGTCGTCGAGGTCGAGAAGCTGCGCAAGGGTTTCGACGACCGGGTGCTGATCGACGGGCTGTCGTTCGACCTGCCGCGCAACGGCATCGTCGGCGTGATCGGGCCGAACGGTGTCGGCAAGACGACCCTGTTCAAGACGATCGTCGGGCTCGAGGAGCCGGACGACGGCCAGGTCAAGATCGGCGAGACGGTCAAACTGTCCTATGTGGACCAGAACCGTGGCGGGATCGACCCGAAGAAGACGGTATGGGAGGTGGTTTCGGACAAGCTGGACTACATCCACGTCGGGCAGACCGAAATGCCCTCGCGTGCCTACGTCAGCGCGTTCGGTTTCAAGGGCCCGGACCAGCAGAAGCCCGCGGGCGTGCTCTCCGGTGGTGAGCGCAACCGGCTGAACCTGGCGCTGACCCTCAAGCAGGGCGGGAACCTGATCCTGCTCGACGAGCCGACGAACGACCTGGACGTCGAGACCCTTGGTTCGCTGGAGAACGCTCTCGAGCAGTTCCCCGGCTGCGCCGTGGTCATCTCGCACGACCGGTGGTTCCTCGACCGGGTCGCGACGCACATCCTCGCCTGGGAAGGCACCGACGAGAACCCCTCGCAATGGTTCTGGTTCGAAGGTAACTTCGAGGGCTACGAGAAGAACAAGGTCGAGCGCCTCGGTGCCGAGGCGGCTCGTCCGCACCGCGTCACCCATCGCAAGCTGACCCGCGACTGAGGGCCGGGGGTTCCCCGTGGAAGCCAGCAAGCGCCAACGGCCGGGCTCGCCCACCACCATGGTGGGTGGGCGGACGGCTGCCACCGGGGGAACCCTGTCCGCTGTCGGCAGGCTGATCGAACGAGCGGACGCCCTGCACCTGAGGGCGCCCGAACTCGCCCTCGTCCTCGGGGAGCGCGCGGCCGCGCTCGCCGAGGCGGCCGGTGCCGACGAGCAGTGGATCCGCGCGGAGAGCCTCGTCGTGACCGCCCGGGTGCGGCTCGGTGGTCGTCCCCGGACGGTCGGCCGGGCGGTGGCCGCCCTGCGTGCCGCCGAGCACGCGGGTTACGGCGACATCGCCGCTCGGCTGAGGATCGACCTCGCGGTCTGCGCGCGCAGCGTCGGCATCCCGCTGACCGGGCTGGCCGCATTGCGTCCGCTGCTGGCGGATCCGTCGGTCTCACCGGTGCACCGGGCCGAAGCGATGTGTCACCTCGTCGGCTGCCTGGCGCAGTTCGGCCGCAAGGCGGAGCTGGACCGGGTGCTCGCCGAGGCGGACAAGCTCGTGCTCGGCGACGGCTCGATGACGGCGGATTCGCAGCTGCTGATCCGCGCGTTGCTGCGGGTCGGGGTGTCGGCGCACCGTCGTCGTCACGGCGATCTGACGTCGGCGGCCGACGCCGCGCGGACCGGACTGGGCATGCTCGAAAAGCTCGGAAATCCCGACGACGACGGAGGCCTCGTCCGGATCCGGCTGATCCTGCAACTCGTGTGCACGTTGCTGGACCGGGGCGACACGGCGATGGCGATGGAGGTTGCGCAGCCGGTCCTCGACGCGCCCGTTCGGGCCGCCGGGATCTCGCCGGCCGCGTGGCTGCGGCTGGCGGTGGCCAGTCGTGTCCTGCTGCCCGCGGGATCCGGGGAAGCCGCGGGCATGCTCGTGCGCGAAGCGGTCGCCGGGACCGAGGGCCACAACCTGCACGCCGTCACGGCACGGCTGTGGCTGGAACTCGCGCAGATCGAGGAGCGGCTCGGCCGGGCCGAGGAGGCCATCGGCTGCCTCCACCGGTCCCGTGCCGCTGAGCACCTGCACGCCCGCGCGCGCAGGCAGGCCTGCAACGTCCTCCTTGGGGAGTTCGGCGCGGCCGAGAACGCCGCGGTCGACCTCGACGACGTCCTGCGGGTCGTCGCCGCGCGGTCGACCGTCCCTGCGGCACCCGCGCCGGCTCCGGCGGAGGTGACCGCGGTGATGGCGCCGATCGACGCGGCGCCCCCGAAGCGGGCCGCGTCCGAGCCTCCGGTTCGTCGTGAACCGCCGCAGCCCGTGCGGCACAGCAGGCAGGCGGAGCCCGCGCCGGTGCGGACCATGCCGGTCGAGCCTCCGCGCCCCGCCGAGCCTCCGCGTCCGGCGGAACCTTCCGTGGCCCCGGCCGCGGAAAAGACGGAAGCTCCGGTGCTGAAGCCGCCGTCGCGGCCGGAGCCGTCTCGTGAAGCCGCGGCGTCCGACAGCGACTGGCGTCGCAGGGTGCCGAAGAAACCTGAGCAACCCAAGCCCACGATCAGGTTCGAGCCCAAGAGCGAACCCGCCGCACCGAAACTGATGCCGCCGCCTCCGAAACCGGAGCCTGCGTCGCGCCCTGAGCCGACATCGCGTCCCGAGCCGGAGCCCGGGCGGCGCAGCCGTCCGGAGGCGCCCGCCGCCCGCGAGACCGCCCCTCGCGAGACCGCCGCCCGCGAGACCGTTGCTCCGGACCCCTCGGTCGCCTGGCCCGAAACACCGATCCCGGCCGCGCGGCGGCGGCGACCCGAGGTACCGGTGCGGTACGAGGAACCGGCACCCGTGCCCGCTCCGGAACCCGTTGTCCCGGAACTGCTTCTGGCTCCCGAACCCGCCGCCGAACCCCGGCCGCGGATCGCGGCGGAGGTCGAAGCGCCGCGTCCGCCGGGGACCGCCGCCCCGTTGTGGGAGAGCGACGAGTGGGCGGCCGAGGAGCGAGTCCGCCGGTCCGCCGCGCCCGTTTCGCGCACGACCAGGCACGACGCCGAACACGGTTCCGTGGCGGCGAAATCGGTGCTGGACAGGCTCGGGATCTCGAGCACCGGCGGGCACGGCGGTGGCCGTCGCCGTGCGGACAACACCGGGGATCCCGTGCCTGTCGCCGAAGAACCCGCCGATACCGGACGCACCCGCCGGGAACAGCCTCCGGTGGAGTACAGCGAACCCGCGGTCCCGCTCGCACCGCCGCCTCGGGAAGACCCGACGCCGTCGTTCGGCGTCCCGGCCCCGGAAAGCACCCCGGAAAGCCCCCGGAAGGGCGCCAAGGAAGAGGTCGCGGATCCGTGGCTGCCGCGCCTGCGGATGCCGCCGGCGCTGGACCCGTTGACCGACACCGGCTCTTGGCGGCCCATCACACCGTTCCCGGAGAGCTACGCCCGCGCGATCGCGGAGGACGAGCCGCCGCCGGACGCCGGTCTCGCCGACCTGCTCGCCCGTGCGCTCGCCGAGCACCAGGCGGGGACCGCGAGCGCCGCCGCGCTCGTGAAACAACTCGGCTCCCAGGACTCGGGAAAGCGTCCGGTCAACGGCCGCGACCGGCACCGCACCAACGGCAGCGACTGACCGCGAGAGCAAAGGTCCCTTGCTTCGGAGCGAGAGCAAGCCCGAGCCTGGCTTGAACGATTCAGTCGGCCGGGTGAGGTCGCCCGTCGTTCGGCCGATCGACAAGGGGTGCTGGTCACCCCGGTGCGGCAGGGTGTGGGCAGGGCCGGACAGACCGGCTATGTGACCCGTCAGTAGCTGAACCGATCACGGCGATTCCGGTATCTGAGCAGGGAAATCTTCGCCGGGCGGGAATGACCCGGCCTTGTGGAGCCGACTGTCAGGAGCTGTAGGTTGGGTCTGGGCCGGTACAGAGTCGTGCCGGTCGCGGTGTCAATCTCGCTACAGTGGAGAGTTGCCTCAAATGAGCTCGACGGGAGTCTCGTCCCTGCCCGGAAAAGATGTCGGCACCGAAGAGGGCGCCCGGCGCCGGTCGGCGAACCCGGAGCAGATCCGGGACGACCTGATCGACGCCGCCGCGGCGTACGCCCCGGAGATCGGCGACCTGATCCGCCTGTACTACCGGCACATCCCCGCTGAAGAGATCCTCGGTGACGACCCGGTCGACCTCGTCGGCGCCGTCCGTTCGCACCTCCAGCTGGCCAAGGACCGGATGCCCGGCCGTCCCGCCGTGCGCCTGCTGAACCCGACGGGGCCGGAAGACGGCTGGACGCGTGAGGCCACCGTCGTGCAGGTCGTCACGGACGACATGCCCTACCTCGTGGATTCCGTCGCGGCCGAGTTCGCCCGTGACGGGGTGCAGGTGCAGCGCATCGTGCACCCGATCGTCGTGGTCAGCCGCGATCTGACCGGCGAGTTGCTGGCGGTCCACCCGGACGCCGATCCGGCCGAGCCGCCGTCGAATTCGGCGGCCGAGTCGTGGATGTACATCGAGATCGACCTGGTGACCGACCCGACGCGCGCTCGCGAGCTGGACAACAGGCTTTCGTCGGTGCTGGGTGACGTGCGTGAGGTCGTCGAGGACACCGACAAGATGGCGGAGACGGCGCGTCGTCTCGCCGACGAGCTGGACGAGAACCCGCCGCAGCTGTCCTCGCGCGAGATTGCCGAAGGTGCCCGGCTGTTGCGCTGGCTCGCCGACGGTCACTTCACCTTCCTCGGCTACCGCCGCTACGAGCTGATCGACAACCCGCATCCGGACAACGACGAGCCCGCCTTGCGCGCGGTACTCGCGACCGGGCTGGGCGTGCTGCGCCAGGACAGCCTGGCCGCGCGCAGCCTCACCGCCGGTCCCGACACGGCGGCGTCCGCGCTCGCGCCGACGTTGCTGGTGCTGACACAGGCCAGCGCGCCGTCCACAGTGCACCGCCCGGTCTACCCGTACTACGTCGGCGTGAAAACGTTCGACGACAAGGGAACCGTCACCGGCGAACACCGTTTCCTCGGCATGTTCACCACCACCGCCCTGCACGAGAACGTGCTGGACATCCCGGTGGTGTGCAACCGGGTTCGCGAGGTCATCCACCGCGCCGGCTTCCCGATGGAGTCCTTCTCCGGCCAGCGGATGCTCGAAGTGCTGCAGAACTGGCCGCGCGCGGACCTGTTCTCGGCCGACACCGACTCGCTGTACTCCACGACGACCGGCGCGATCACGCTGTCGGATCGCAGACGACTGCGGCTGTTCCTGCGCCGTGACCCGTACGGCCGCTTCTACTCCTGCCTCGTGTACCTCCCGCGCGACCGCTACACGACCCGTTCGCGGCTCGCCATGCAGGAGGTCCTGCTCGAAGAACTCGAAGGCACGCAACTGGAATACAGCGCGCGCATCGGGGAAACCGTGCTCGCGCAGGTGCATTTCATCGTGCACACCGATCCCTCTCAGCGGTCCGAGCCGGACACCCTGCGCATCCAGGAACGGCTCAACGAAGCCGTCCGCGGCTGGGACGACCGGATGGTCGAGGCGATCCTCGCCGAGCGCCGTGAGCGCGCCGGCGACAGCGGCGTCGCGATCGGCCTGCTGGGCGAGGAGTCCGCGGGTGAACAAGGCCAGCGCTTCGCCGCGGTGTTCCCCGAGGGTTACAAGGAGGACTTCAGCGCGCTCGAAGCGCTCGCCGACCTCCGTGCCCTGGAGTCGCTGACCGACGAGGGCGACCTCTCGATGTCGTTCTACCTGCCCGCCGACGCCGAGCCGGGGGAGCGGCGCTTCAAGCTGTACCTGCGCGGCGAGGGCGTCACCCTCTCCCAGGTGCTCCCGGTCCTGCAGCGGATGGGCGTGGAGGTCGTCGACGAGCGGCCGTACGAACTGCGCCGCGAGGACGGCGGCCGGTCGTGGATCTACGACTTCGGCCTGCGGATCGACCCGCAGGTGCTCGACCACGCCGACCACGACCTCCGCACCCGCTTCCAGGACGCGTTCCTCGCCGCCTGGCGCGGCGACTGCGAGGTCGACGGCTTCAACGGTCTCGTCCTGCGCGCCGGGCTCACCTGGCGCCAGGCGGCCATCCTGCGGGCCTACTCGCGGTACCTGCGCCAGACGAAGATCCCGTTCTCGCAGGAGTACATCGAGAACACCGTCCTCGCGCACACGGACATCGCCACCGCGCTGGTGCGGCTGTTCGAGACCCGCTTCGACCTCTCGCTCGGCGCCGAGGTCCGCGCGTCGCAGACCGATCAGCTCACCGCCGAGATCGGCAAGCTGGTCGACGAGGTGACCAGCCTCGACGAGGACCGGATCCTGCGACGGCTGATGGCGGTCATCCTCGCCACGCTGCGCACGAACTACCACGTCACCGACGGGGACGGGAACTCCCGGCAGTACCTGGCGCTCAAGCTCGACCCGAGCGCGGTGCCCGAACTGCCCGAGCCGCGGCCGAAGTACGAGATCTTCGTGTACTCGCCCCGGATCGAGGGTGTGCACCTGCGTTTCGGTGACGTCGCGCGCGGTGGTCTGCGGTGGTCCGACCGCCGGGAGGACTTCCGCACGGAGATCCTCGGCCTGGTCAAGGCACAGGCGGTCAAGAACGCGGTCATCGTTCCTGTCGGCGCGAAGGGCGGCTTCGTCGTGAAGCGCCCGCCGACGGCCACCGGTGACCCGGGCCTGGACCGTGATGCCCAGCTGAACGAGGGCATCGCCTGCTACCGGATGTTCATCTCCGGCCTGCTGGACGTGACCGACAACCGCGTCGAGGGCAAGACCGTGCCGGCGCCCGACGTGGTCCGCCACGACGGCGACGACAGCTATCTCGTGGTCGCGGCGGACAAGGGCACCGCGAAGTTCTCCGACATCGCGAACGAGGTCTCGGCGCACTACAAGTTCTGGCTCGGCGACGCCTTCGCTTCCGGTGGCTCGGTCGGCTACGACCACAAGGCCATGGGCATCACCGCGAAGGGTGCTTGGGAGAGCGTCAAGCGCAACTTCCGCGAGCTGGGCAAGGACGCCCAGACCGAGGACTTCACCGTCGTCGGCATCGGCGACATGATGGGCGACGTCTTCGGCAACGGAATGCTGCTCTCGGAGCACATCCGGCTCGTGGCCGCCTTCAACCACCTGCACATCTTCCTCGACCCGAACCCGGACTCGGCGACGTCGTTCGCCGAGCGCCGCAGGCTGTTCGACCTGCCGCGTTCGTCATGGGAGGACTACGACCGCTCGCTCATCAGCGAGGGCGGCGGAATCTACTCGCGGTACGCGAAGACGATCCCGGTCAGTCCTCAGGTCCGCGAGGCGCTCGGCCTAGGCGAGGACGTCACGAAGCTGGCGCCGAACGATCTCATGCAGGCGATCCTGCTGGCCCCGGTCGAGTTGTTGTGGAATGGCGGCATCGGCACCTACGTCAAGGCCGAGAACGAGACCCACGCGGACGCGGGTGACAAGGCCAACGACGCCTTGCGCGTCAACGGGAAGCAGCTCCGCGTCAAGGTCGTCGGCGAGGGCGGGAACCTGGGGCTGACGCAGCTCGGCCGGATCGAGTTCGCCCGCACCGGCGGCAAGATCAACACCGACGCGCTCGACAACTCGGCGGGCGTCGACTGCTCCGACCACGAGGTCAACATCAAGATCCTGCTGGACCACCTGGTCTCGGCCGGATCACTGGACGCCGGGCAGCGCAACGAACTGCTGGAGCAGATGACCGACGAGGTCGGCGAGCTGGTGCTGGCCGACAACTACCGGCAGAACGCCGTGCTCGGCGTCAGCCGGGCGCACGCCGGGCCGATGGTCTCGGTGCACCAGCGGCTCGTCGCGGCACTGGTCGCGAAGGGCGCCTTCGACCGCAAGCTCGAAGCGCTGCCGAGCTCGGCGGAGTTCCGCGCGCTGGAGAAGGCGGGCGAGGGCCTGACGTCGCCGGAGCTGGCGACGCTCATGGCGCACGTCAAGCTCGACCTCAAGGACGAGTTGCTGGCGAGCGAATTGCCGGACTCGGAGGTGTTCTCACGTCGTCTGCCCGAGTACTTCCCGAAGCCGCTTCGGGAGCGCTTCGGCGACGCGATCTTCCAGCACCCGCTGAAGCGCGAGATCATCACGACGATGGTGGCCAACGAGGTCGTCGACGGCGCCGGGATCTCCTACGTCTTCCGCCTGATGGAGGAGATGAACGCGACCGCGACCGACGCCGTCCGCGCGTACGCCGTGGTCACCCACGTGTACGACCTGCCCTCGCTGTGGGCGCAGATCGACGCGCTGGACAACGTCGTGCCGACCGAGGTCGCGGACGAGATGATGCTGGAGACCCGCAGGCTGCTCGACCGGGCCGCCCGCTGGTTCCTCACCAACCGGCCGCAGCCCCTCGCCCCGCTCGCCGAGATCAACCGGTTCGGCCGGGTCGTCGGCGAGCTGGCCCCGCGGGCGCACGAGCTGCTCCGCGGTGTCGAGTGCGCGTCGGTGGACGCGAACACCGAGCGACTGATGGAGAAGGGTGTCCCGGCGGAACTGGCGCAGCGCGTGGCGCTCCTGCTGCACACCTTCGGCCTGCTCGACGTCACCGACGTCGCGGAGATGGCCGAGCAGCAGGCGGGGATCGACGCGGTGCACACCCCGTCGGAGACCGCGGGCCTGTACTACGCGCTGTCGGACCACCTCGGCGTCGACAAGATGCTGACGTCGATCAGCGGTCTCGAACGCGGCAACCGCTGGCACGCGCTCGCGCGGCTCGCGCTGCGGGACGACGTGTACGGCTCGCTGCGGGCGATCACCCTGGACGCGTTGAAGTACAGCGATTCGGGCACCGGCCCGGACGAGAAGATCGCGCACTGGGAACAGGCGAACGCGTCGCGGTTGCAGCGGGCCCGCGTCGCGCTGGACGAGATCAGCCAGTTCGGCAAGCTCGACCTGGCGACGCTGTCGGTGGCGGCGAGGCAGATCCGGAGCACGGTGCGGTAGTGAGCTACATTTCCCTGATCCGGCCGCGCTGGTCGGATATGGACGTCTACGGGCACGTCAACCACGCGAACATGGTGACCCTGCTCGAGGAGGCACGGATTCCCCTGCTGTTCGGGGACGCCGTCCGGGCCGGGCTCACCGAACTGCCCAAGGGCATCGTGGTGGTGAAGCTGGCCGTCCATTACCGTTCGCCGATCGTGGTGTCCGATCAGGACATCCGGGTGGAGATCTCGTTGAAGGACTTGAAGCACGCCAGCTTCACCCTCGGCTACCGGGTGCACAACGGGCCAGCCGAGGCCGACAAGGTCGCGGTCACCGCGGAGACGGTGCTCGCACCGTTCGACACCGGGTCGGAGCGGCCCCGCCGGCTGACCGAGGACGAACGCGCCTTCCTGGAGAAGGGGTTCGCGGATGCCTGAGCTCGTCATCCCGGACGCGGGCGACCGCGAAACGCTCGGCGCGTTCGTGGCCAGGGCGGTCCGGCTCGACCAGAACACGCTGGTGCGGTTGCGGCAGCGTGGTGACGGCGTCGTCGAGGCGTGGAGCGCGACCCCGTTCGAGGTCCTCGCCACCAGGGCGGTCGCCGGCGACGTCACGCCGTCGGACGTCACGGTGTCCGGGAACGAGTTGCTCGCCGCGCTGACCATCGCGGGCGGCGAGCGGATGGATCCGGGTCCGGCCCGCGACCTGATGTGGCACTCCGAACTGCCCGCGGCGGGACGCTGGCAGCTGGTGGACGAACTGCCGGCGACGGTGATCTCCGAACTGGCCGATCGCGGTGTCACGCTGGCCCGTGACAACGTCGGCCCGCACGGCAACCCGCCCGCTTCGCTGATGGACCAGGCGGTGCTCACCGTTTCGGGCAACGAGCTGGAGATCAAGGTCCAGATGCGGTGCCTGTTCGCGCTGTCCGGGATGGGTTTCCTCGACTCGTCGATCGCCGACGACGTCGTCCGGGTCACCGCGACGGATTCGTGGATGCGCATCGACGCGCGGTACGGCGCCGTCCTCAAGCGCCGTCACGCGCTCCTGCCGCTGCTGTTCTGACAGGTTCCTTACCGCGTCGCACCGCGGGTGGCTTCCGGCCGCCCGCGGTGTCAGGCTGTCCCCATGAGCGACAAGGACGCCGGTAAGGACGGGGAAGACCCGACCGCGGACTTCCTCGCCGAGGTCCGGCCGGAGGAGACGCCGTGGCGGACCGAGCGCCCGCCGGGCGAGGAGGCGCCGGAACGCGCCGAACGCCCGGAGAAGTGGGGTCGCGCCAAATCGGCCGGACGGGCCGCGGCGAAGGCGGCGCCCTACGTCCAGGCCGCCGCGCTGGCGACCTGGATCGTCTCGGGCACCCTCGACGACTCCGACGACCCCGGCTACGGCGACATGGGCTCCTCCGGCGACGCCTGACCCTCCGCAATGCGGCACCTACTTGCGGTAGTTCGCGACGCCAACTACCGCAAGTAGGTGCCGAATTGCGGAGGGGTCAGAGCTTCGAGCGCATGGTTTTCATGCGTTCGATCTCGGCGGACTGGCCGGTGATGACCTCCTGCGCCATCTCCTGCGCCTTGACCTCCACCCCCTTGCCGAGCTGGGTCTCGGCCATGGTCAGCGCACCCGTGTGATGCGCGATCATCAGGTCCAGGAACAGCTTCTCGAACGCCACGCCACTCGCCGCGCGCAGCTCCGCCAGCTGGGCGTCGGTCGCCATTCCCGGCATGAGCGCGTGATCGTGATGGCCGCCGTGGCCTTCGTGGCCCTCGCCGGGGACGGGCTTGCCGCGGTCGGACAGCCACGTCTTCATCATCGTGACCTCACCGTCCTGCGCGACCGAGATCCGGCCCGCGATCGCCCGGATCTGCTCGTTCGCCGTCTTGCCCGGCACCAGGTCGGTCATCACCTTCGCCTGCTGGTGGTGGGGGATCATCATCGTCATGTACTCGACGTCGGCCTCGTTGGGCCGATCGCGGTTCACCGGGCCGGGAGTGCCGGTGCCCGCCTGCTCACCCGGCTTCCCGGGGGCGATCACCGGCGCACTCGACGCGGGCGCGGCGGGAGGTTCGTCGGCGGTGCAACCCGAGACGACGAAAGCCGCCGTGACCAGCACGGTTGTCAAACTCTTTTTCATCCCGGGAGATCCTCCGTTGGTCGGTATCTGCTGAGCCTAAATAAGGAATAAGGTTCGCGTAAAGCTGGGTGGAAGGAGAGCCATATCGTGCTGCAGCCTGGGCTGAAACGCCGCTTGACCAGGGTCTTCGTGTCGGCGGCCGCGGTCGCCGCCCTCGGGGCCTCCAGCGCGCTCGTCGCGCCGGCCGTCGTCGCGGAGCCGTCGGCGACCACGATCCCGGGGGTGGACGAGATCGTCCACAGCCCGAATCTCCGGTCGATCGCGAACGTCCCGCAGCAGGGACCGTTCACCAAGGACTCGACCGGCACCGACATCGCGTTCACCAAGGGTCACGCGATCATCGGCACGTACGACGGCTTCAACGTCTTCGACGTCCGCAACCCCTACCGCCCCAAGATCGTCAGCCAGGTCCTCTGCCCCGGCGGGCAGAACGACGTGTCGATCTCCGGCGACCTGCTCTTCCTGTCGACGGACTACGCACGCAGCGACAACTCGTGCAACAGCGTCGCGAAGCCCACGTCGGACAAGTCGGCGTGGGAGGGCATCAAGATCTTCGACATCTCGAACCTCGCGGCGCCGAAGTACGTCGCGGCTGTCGAGACCGACTGCGGTTCGCACACCAACACCGTGGTGCCGGACAAGCGCGGCAAGGACGTTTACATCTACGTCTCGTCGTACGCGCCGGCGGCCAACCTGCCCGACTGCCAGCCGCCGCACGACAAGCTCTCCATCGTCAAGGTCCCGGTGAAGGACCCGGCGAAGGCTTCGCTCGTCGCGACGCCGGTGCTGTTCCCGCCGGACGACGGTGGCAACCCCGGCGGCACCAACCCCGACGGCACCCGCCGCTCGGCGACCACCGGTTGCCACGACCTCACGGCGCTGCCGGAGAAGGACCTCATGGCCGGTGCCTGCATGGGTGACGGCGTCCTGCTCGACATCTCCGACCGGCTCAAGCCGCGGGTCATCAACCGTGTCCAGGACAACGTGAACTTCGCGTTCTGGCACAGCGCCACCTTCAACAACGACGCCACCAAGGTCGTCTTCACCGACGAGCTCGGCGGCGGCGGGATGGCGACCTGCCTGGAGAAGTTCGGCCCCACCCGCGGCGCCAACGGCATTTACGAGATCACCGGCCGCGGCGACAACCGCAAGCTGGAGTTCCGCAGCTACTACAAGATCCCGCGTCTCCAGTCCGAGACCGAGAACTGCGTGGCGCACAACGGTTCGCTGGTTCCGGTGCCGGGCAAGGACATCATGGTCCAGTCCTGGTACCAGGGCGGCATCTCGGTGTGGGACTTCACCGACTCGACGAAGCCGAAGGAGATCGCGTACTGGGAGCGGGGCCCGCTCTCGAACGAGAAGCTCGTCGGCGGTGGCACCTGGTCGGCGTACTGGTACAACGGCTACATCTTCTCGTCCGACATCGTGAAGGGCCTGGACGTCCTGGACCTCAACGACTGGCGGACCTTCCCGGCGAAGCTCGTCCGGCAGAACCAGTTCAACGCCCAGACGCAGTACAAGCTGCACCCGGGCTTCAACAACTGATCCGGTAATGCTATGAACGGCCCGTTACTTGCAAATTTTGCAAGTAACGGGCCGTTCATAGCATCCGGGACCGCACTCAAGGGGACGCTCAGACCAGCCAGGCGGCGGCGTCCGGCGGTAGTTTCCCGTCCTCCAGCGGCACGCTCGACAGCAGCACCTCGCCCGGCGGCAGCGCGATCGGGCTCGCCGAGGTGTTCAGCGCGCAGACCAGCCCGCCGCCCCGCCGCCGGAACGCGAAACATCCGGCCGGTGCGCCGTACCAGTCCAGGTCTTCGCCGCTGAAAGCCTTGTGCGACTTACGGATCTCGATCGCCTGCCGGTACAGCGACAGCGTCGACGCTGGGTCCTCCAGCTGAGCTTCCACGGTCACCGACGCCCACGAGGCCGGCATCGGCAGCCACGTCCGCGGATTCCGCGAAAAACCGAACGGCGGCCGATCGCCTTCCCACGGCAACGGCACCCGCGACGCGTCCCGGCCGAATTCGGCGCCGGAGGTCTTGGCGCGCGGGTCCGCGAGCGCGTCGGGTGGGAGGTCGACGTTGCCGAGTCCCAGTTCCTCGCCGTTGTACAGGTAGATCGTCCCGGGCAGCGCGAGTTCGACGAGCGCCATCGCCCGCGCCCGCCGCACCCCTCGTTCACCGTCGCCGTACCGGCTGACCTGCCGCCAGACGTCGTGGTTGCTCAGCGTCCAGGTGGCAGGGGCCCCGGCCGACTTCGGCACAGCCAAGGACCGCTCGATGGCCGTCCGCAGCGCGTCCGCGTCGAAATGCGTGAGCACGAGCCGGAAGTTGAACGCCAGATGCAGTTCGTCCGGTCGCAGATAGCGCGCGAGGCGTTTCTCGTCGGTCACCCAGATCTCGCCGACGGCCATCGCGCCCGGGTACTCGTCGAGCACCTTGCGGATCATCTGGTGGATCTCGTGGACGCGGTCGTTGTCGAACCGCGGGTCGTAGAACTCGCTCGGCCCGATCGCGTTCACCCGCGGGTCCATGTCCGGCAGGCCCGGCGGTTTCGCCATGCCGTGCGCGACGTCGATGCGGAAGCCGTCCACTCCGTGGTCCAGCCAGAACCGCAGGGTGCGCTCCAGATCGGCGGCGACCTCGTGGTTCGACCAGTTCAGGTCCGGTTGCTGTGGCGAGAACAGGTGCAGGTACCACTGGCCGTCCGGGATCCGGGTCCACGCCGGGCCGCCGAACGCGCTGACCCAGTTGTTCGGCGGCAGGTCGCCGCGCGGGCCGAGCCCGTCACGGAAGATGTAGCGATCCCGTTCCGGGCTGCCCGGCGGCGCCGCCATCGCCGATTTGAACCAGGCGTGGGTGTTGCTGGTGTGGTTGGGGACGACGTCGATGGTGACCTTGATGCCGCGTTTGTGCGCCTCGGTCAGCAGCACGTCGAAGTCGCCGAGGGTGCCGAACATCGGGTCGACGTCGCGTGGATCGGCGATGTCGTAACCGTGGTCGGCCATGGGCGAGCGGTAGAACGGCGTCAGCCACAGCGCGTCGACCCCGAGCAGCTCCAGGTACCCGAGCTTGCCGCGGATGCCTTCGAGGTCACCGACGCCGTCCCCGTCGGAATCGGCGAACGAGCGCACGTAGACCTGGTAGAAGACCGCCTGGTCCCACCAAGTCACGCCGCGCTCCATCACACGAAACTGTTCATCATGCTGTTGGCGGCCATCTCCAGGTACGCCCACAACTGCCCGCGGTAGGGCTCCTCGATGTTCTCCTCGTCGACCGCGATCTTGATGCAGCGCAGCCAGGCGTCGCGTTCGATCGGGCCGATCTTGAACGGCGCGTGCCGCATCCGCAGCCGCGGGTGGCCGCGCTGGTCCGAGTAGGTGTGCGGGCCGCCCCAGTACTGCATGAGGAACAGCCGGAAGCGCTCCTCGGCCGGGCCGAGGTCCTCCTCGGGATACAGCGGGCGAAGCACCTCGTCGACCGCCACTTCGGCGTAGAACCGCGCGACGATCCGGGTGAACACCGGTTCACCGCCGATCGCCTCGTACACGGTGGCGGGGTCAGGTTCGGTCACGGACACAGCTCCATTCTGCCCTTGTCCTACTGGCCTGCGGGGCCGGACGACATAAAGCGCCCCAGAGGTGGTTCGAAGCCCGCTTCGTCGAGTGCGGCGAGCAGGTGCCCCCGCAGCGCGCGCTGCACGGCCCACTGCTTGCCAGGGCGGACCTTCACTGTCATGCGGACCTTGATGCCTTCGGGCGTGACGGTCTCCACACCGAGCATCTCGGGCGGCTCCAGCACGTTGGGCGCCAGCGCCTCGCTCTCCAGCAGTGCCGTCGACTTCTCGGCCATCAGTTCGATGGCCTTCTCGACGTCGGCGGAGTAGCTGAGCGGGACGTCGACGACGGCGACCGCGAAGCCCTGGCTCGAGTTGCCGACCCGCAGCACCTCGCCGTTGCGGACGTACCAGACGGTGCCGTTGATGTCACGCAGGGTGGTGATCCGGAGGCCGACCGCCTCGACGGTTCCCGACGCCTCGCCGACGTCGACGACGTCACCGACGCCGTACTGGTCCTCGATCATCATGAAGATGCCGGAGAGGAAGTCCTTGACGAGGTTCTGCGCGCCGAAACCGAGCGCGACACCGACGATGCTGAAGGAGGCGATGATCGGCGCCAGGTTGATGCCCAATTCACCCAGCACGAGGATGAACGCGATGCCGTAGATCAGTAACGTCGCCATCGACTTGAGCACCGAGCCGATCGTGGCGGCGCGCTGGCGGCGTCGTTCCATCACCGCCGACCCGAGCACCTCGGGAGCCTTCTCCCGCAGCGGTCTCAACAGGGCGGGCAGTTTCTTGGAGCCGCTCGGCATCCGCGTCACGCGGTTGATCACGCGCCAGACCAGGTACCGCAGCAGGAACGCCACGGCCATGATCATCAGGATCCTGATCGGCTTCGTCAGCACCCAGCCCGCCGACGCGGAGAGCCATTCGTTGTTTGTGACCTGGAACACCTGGTAACACAGGCTGCCGACTTCTCGTGTGCAAGCCGGGGGTTCGGTAGGCAGCAGGTTCACGAAGAAGAAATGTCCTTTCGTGCTCGGCGGGGTTCGTTCGCACTGTCCGGCGCGGCGGGATTCGGAATACCCGATTCCGGATGGCCGCCGGGTCGCGCGCAGGTGACACGTCCAGTAACACACGTGCGCTTTGGGGCTGATCTGTGGTCGACTATGCCTGCACCGGTGGAGGTGGTCGAGTGCCAGACCGACAACCCATCCCCCTCGGCGTCCCGAGCCAAGCCTTGGCCGGACAGGCGCCGGAGGTCGTGTTGCGCGCTCATCCGGGAGGTGCCCCCTCGCACGGGGCCCCACCGGGCGGGCCGGGAACGCGGCCAGGGGGTGTTGCCCGCCCGCCCGGACAGCGTAGAGGGCGGGATCCGTCGACTTCGGCGGTACCCACTACGACTACAGCGTCGTCATGGGGCCGCAGACGGGTATTGCTGTTGAACGCCACGTTCGAGCCGCTCACGGCGCTGCCGTTGCGGCGCGCGGTGGTGCTCGTGATGTGCGGCAAGGCAGAGGTGGTGCACGGCGACCCCGCGGGGCTCGAACTGCACGCCGCTTCGGTCTCGCTGCCCGTGCCCTCGGTGATCCGGCTGAGTACCTACGTGCGCGTGCCTTACCGCGCGCAGGTACCGCTGACCCGGGCCGGGCTCATGCATCGCGACCGGTACCGCTGCGCCTACTGCGGAGGGCGGGCCGAGACGATCGACCACGTCGTCCCGCGCAGTCGTGGCGGTCCCCACAGCTGGACGAACTGCGTGGCCTGCTGCGCCAAGTGCAACCATCGGAAGGCGGACAAGCTGCTCTCCGAGATCGGCTGGCGCCTGCGCGTCGTGCCGAGGGCCCCGCACGGGCCGCACTGGCGGCTGCTCGCCCATTCCAAGGAGGCCGACCCGTTGTGGCGGCCGTACCTCGGAACCGCGGCCTGATCCCGTTCTCTACACGTCGGCGCCCCGGCTGCCTTTGGGCGGCCGGGGCGAGCCGATGATGCCGTGGTGAAGCTCTGCACCGCTACAGGTACGCCGGTCTTGCTACTGCTCAGGCGGCGAGGGACAAGTCGCTCTGGCAGGTGACGCGAGTGCCACGGGTGACGTGCGTGCCGCGAGTGACCCGGGTTCCGCAGGTGACGCGAGTGCCTGCGGTCACGCGCGTGCCACGGGTGACGCGAGTGCCTGCCGTGACGCGAGTGCCTCGGGTCACGCGGGTGCCACGGGTGACCCGGGTTCCGGCGGTGACCCGCGTACCGCGAGTGACACGAGTACCGCGAGTAACCCGTGTGCCCGCCGTCACACGCGTTCCGGGGGTGAATCCAGTTTCGAAGAGTGACGAAATGTCGTCGATGATCGCCTGGCCGGGTGTCTGGGTGCTCTGCATGACGTGTCCTCCTGCGACCGGTGCGTTACCTGCTGGGGTGAGAGAGCTGGGCGCAAGGCCCGTACAGGTGAAAAAGCTACGAGGATTTCAAGGCCGCGACAAGACGACATCGCCGGGTGCGGCCGCCCGTACGTTGAGTTGCAACCTTTCGGCCTTGAGGGCTTCGCCCCAACGTGGGAGCGCTTTCGCGGCAAGCGGCGGACGGACCCGTTCGGACGACGAACGGTAGGTGCCCGTGCGATCGGGTGCGGTCCGTCGGCATCGGATACGCTCACGCGCGTGAACCTTGTCGAGACGATCCTGGTCTTCGCGGTGATCCCCTTGGTCATCTACGCGCTTTGCGGGGTGGCCACGCTGCGGTCGAAGGGCGCGGGCGTCGCCCGGTACCGGCCGGGGCAGCCGTGGGAGTACCCGGCCATGTGGTGGAGCGCCAACCCCGACGGTGTCGGCGCCAAGCATTCGCACGCGAACGTGGGTGGCGCGACCGCCATCGGCGCGGCGGGCGGAACTTCGGTGACGGGAGGCGCTCGTGGCAACTGGTGAACTGACCCATTCGTCCACCGCTGTTGACGAAGAGCCCGGTTACGGCGCCGCCGTTACCTCCAGCGGCCGGGTTTCCGCCGCCAAGATGTACGAACCGGCTGGGCCGATCAGCCCATTCTCGACCCAGCAGCTTGCCCGGCTGGACGAGGCGCTGACCCTTGCCAGCCGCGAGACCGGCCTCGACTTCAGCGTGTACCTCGGCGAGCTCGGCGAAGACACCCGCGCGACCGCCGAAGGCCTCCTGGCCTCGACCGACGACCCGGCCGACTCCGTGGTCGTCGCCGTGTCGCCCGGCCAGCGCGCCATCGAGATCGTGACGGGCTCGCAGGCCCGGCACCGCCTGCCCGACCGCGGCGCGAAGCTCGCCGTGGCCAGCATGGTGGCCTCCTTCAAGGAAGGCGACCTCGTCGGCGGCCTCGTGAACGCCCTGCGGATGCTGAGCGACCAGGCGGGCGCTCCGCAGCGCTAAGCACCTCCGAGCAGTGAAGGCCTCTTTGCCTACCTTGAGGGTAGGGAAGGAGGCCTTCACTGCTTGTGGAACCCGCCCACGGAGCCAAGGCGCCGTTCTCGAGGCCGCTCCAGACGGATGACACCTGTGATTGGACGGATAACACACGGTCGGACTCGGCCAGAGCTGAAGGGGCCCTTCATCGCATCACATGCGGTGAAGGGCCCCTTCAGTGCACTTCGGGACTAGAGCCCGGCCTGCGAGTCGAACTCACGGGCGGCCAGCGCCCGCACGATCCCGGCCCGGCCTTCCGACACGAGACGGCGCAGCGCCGCCGGGTGCTCCCCGGTCAGCCACTCGTCCGACGCCGTCACGGTCGCCGGTTCGACGGCCCACGACGGGTACAACCCGACCACGGTCGGCTGGGCCCGCTCGCTGGAGCGCCGCTGCCACACCTCGTCGATGACGTCGAAGTAGCGCGTCACGTAGTCGCCGAGCAGGTGTTTCTGGCCAGGGTGGGAGAAGCCGGTGATGAGCGAGTCGCTGACCGCGTTGGGCAGCTCGTCGTCGTACACCGCCCGCTGCCACGCGTCGGCCTTCGCGTCGGCGGTCGGCCGCAGCGCCCGCGAGCGCTCCGCCTGACGCCGTCCGGCGGCGGTGTCGTCCTTGGCGAGTTCCGCGTCGATCTCGGGGTTCTCCGCCTTGTCGTGCGCGACGAGCGCCTGCAAGAGGCGCCAGCGCAGGTCGGTGTCGACGGTCAGGCCCTCCAAGGGCGCCGTGCCGTCGAGCCAGCCCGCGATGATCTGAAGCGTCTTCTCGTCGAGCACGCACCCCGCGAGCGAGTTCACGAAGGCGAGCTGGTGGTCCGAACCGGCCTCCGAGCCCTGCGCCAGCTCCAGCAGCCGCGAGCTGAACTCCGGCCAGCCCTTGTCCGCCGCCCACGCCTTGTTCGCGTACGAGTTCAGCGCCGTCTGCGCCTGCAACAGCAGCCGCTGCACCACGCCGACCTCGGTCTCGGTGTGCACGCCGCGCTGGACCAGCGTGACGAAGTCGCGGGCCTTGAGCTCGGCCTCACGCGTCATCTCCCACGCCGCCGACCAGCACAGCGTGCGGGGGAGCGGGTCGGTGATGTCGGCGATGCGATCGATCAGCGTGGTCAGCGACGCCGGGTCGAGCCGCATCGTGCAGTAGGTCAGGTCGTCGTCGTTGACCAGCACGAGCTTGCCCGCGGGGAGGCCGACCAGCTCCGGCACCTCGGTGCGCTCGCCGTCGACGTCGAGTTCGACGCGGTGTTTGCGGACGATTTTGCCGTTCTCGTCCTCGTCGTAGACACCGACCGCGACGCGGTGCGTGCGCAGCTCACCGGCACCCGGCTTGGCGCCGGTCTGCGTGACGGCGAAGGCGGTGTACGCGCCGTCGGCGCCGATCTCGTAGCGCGGGCTCAGCGAGTTGAGACCGGTGGTCTCCAGCCACTGCGCGCTCCACCACGACAGGTCGCGGCCGGAGGCCTCTTCCAGCGCGCCCAGCAGGTCCGCGAGGGTCGCGTTGCCCCAGGCGTGCTTGCCGAAGTAGACCTTCAGGCCTTCGAGAAAGTGATCGAGCCCGACGTACGCGACGAGCTGCTTCAGGACACTCGCGCCCTTGGCGTAGGTGATGCCGTCGAAGTTCACCTCGACCGCGTGCAGGTCGACGATGTCCGCGGCGATCGGGTGCGTCGAGGGCAGCTGGTCCTGCCGGTACGCCCACGACTTCTCGATGTTCGCGAAGCTGGTCCACGCGTTCTTGTACTCGGTGGCCTCGGCCTGGGCCAGCACGCTCGCGAAGGTCGCGAACGACTCGTTCAGCCACAGGTCGTCCCACCAGCGCATGGTGACCAGGTCGCCGAACCACATGTGCGCCATCTCGTGCAGCAGCGTCTCGGCGCGGCGCTCGTAGGCGTAGCGCGTGACGCGGCTCCGGAAGACGTAGTCCTCCAGGAAGGTGACGGCGCCGGCGTTCTCCATCGCGCCCGCGTTGAACTCGGGCACGAACAGCTGGTCGTACTTGGAGAACGGGTACGGGGTCGCGAATTTCTCGTGGTAGAAGGCGAAACCCTGTTTGGTCTCGGTGAACAGCTTGTCCGCGTCCATATGCTCGGCGAGCGAGGAGCGGCAGTAGATGCCGAGCGGGATCGTGCGGAGGGAGTCGGAGTACTCGTCGCGCCACTCGCTGTACGGGCCCGCGATCAGCGCGACCAGGTACGTCGAGATCCGCTCGGACACGGCGAAAACCGTGCGGACGGCCCCTTCCGGGGTCTCTTCGGCCGACTCGACCAGCGCGTTCGAAATGACCTTCCAGTCCTTCGGCGCGAGCACGGTGAGCCGGTAGACCGACTTGAGGTCGGGCTGGTCGAAGCAGGCGAACATGCGCTTGGCGTCGGCGGTCTCGAACTGCGTGTAGAGGTAGACGCCGTCGTCGACCGGGTCGACGAACCGGTGCAGGCCTTCGCCGGTGTTCATGTACCGGCAGACCGCGTCCACGACGAGTTCGTTCGACTCGGCGAGGCCAGGCAGTTCGACGCCCTTGTCCTCGACGTACCCGCTGACGTCGAGGTCCGTCCCGTTGAGTACGGCCGACTCGATCCCCTCGGCGACGATGTCGATCCACGACGCTTCGCCGCTTCTGGCGCTCGCGAACTTGATCGTCGTCTTCGACGTGAAGGTCTTCTCACCGGGACCGCCGCGGCCGTCGGTCAGATCGAGCTCGATGTCGTAGGACTCGACGTCGAGCAGCTCCGCGCGCAGCTTGGCTTGGTCTCGGGTCAGGTTGGGGGCGGGCACTGGCACCTCTGGTCATCGGTATCGGTTTTGGTTTCCAACTACCGGCATCCAATCATGCGGAGGCCGGTGCTGACGACGGGAACAACGCCGATGGCCCCGATGTTGGCCGCTGTGTAGCACTCTGTGTGTACCGGCCCACCCGCAGACGATGGCACTGGGAGAACCTGATGACCGCCCCGTCCGAGACGACCAAGGTCGACTTCTACTTCGACCCGATCTGTCCCTTCGCCTGGATCAGCTCGCGCTGGATCCTCGAAGTGGCGAAGCACCGCGACCTCGACCTGAGGTTCCGGATCATGAGCCTGTCCGAGCTCAACAGCGGCCGTGAGGACCTTCCTGAGCAGTACAAGGAGCTTCTCGACAGCGGCTGGGGCCCCGTCCGCGTCGCGACCGCGCTGGCGCAGAAGAACGGCGAGGAGGCCCTGCGCGACTTCTACACGGAGTTCGGCACCCGCCATCACAACCAGGGTGACAAGGACATCCCGAAGGTCATCAAGGAGACCCTCGAGGCCATCGGCGCCCCGGCTGAGCTGGCCGACGCCGCGGAGTCGACCGAGTACGACGAAGCGCTGAAAAAGAGTCACTACGAAGGTATGAATCCGGTCGGAATGGACGTCGGTACTCCGACCATCCACATCGACGGCGTCGCCTTCTTCGGCCCGGTGCTCAGCTCGATCCCGCGCGGCGAGGACGCCGTCAAGGTCTTCGACGGCGCCCGCGCGCTGGCGAGCTACCCGGACTTCTTCGAGCTGAAGCGCACCCGGAGCGGGGATCTCAACTTCGATTAGGGCGTGTCTCCCAACCTGAGGTTGGCGGGTTGGGCGAGGGTACGCGCGCGCGTTTCTTTTCGGCCGGAGGCCTCGGATTTGCGGAGGCGGGCCGCTGACACGGCTGAGTGAGTGACCAGCCGATGCCGCGGCCCGGCTGCGGAAATCCGAAAGCGCGCTTTGAGAGACGCTGATTAAGAGGTCGCGAGCGCGGCCGTGGTGACATCGCCGGGGTAGGAGGACCTCGCGACGGCTTCGTCCGTCGTGAGGTCGCCCGCGGCGATCTGCGCCTTGAGTGCGATGAGTTCCCGAAGCCCTTCTCGGTGTTTCTCGATGAAGGCGGTGTCGACCGGGTCTCCGTGTCCGGCGACGACGGTCTTCGGCTCCAGCGCGAGGATCGCGTCCATCACGCCGACCCACTCAATGAGCGAGCTGTCCTCGTTGAAGGAGTATGCGCTGAAGCCCGCTTCGGCGTTCTCGACTGCGTCGCCCGCGTAGATGACCCCGGCGTCAGGGACTTGCACGAACAGGTCGTGATCGGTGTGGGCGCGGCCGAGGAAGCGCAGCACGACCACGCGGCCGCCGAGGTCGATCTCGGCGGTGTCGGTGACCAGACGGCCGGGCATGGTGATCACAGTGCGCTCCAGCGCCGCCGCCATCTCCGGCCGGTTCTCGGACTCCATTTTCGCCATCCACTTGAGCCGTGCTTGCTCGCCGAATTCGGTCAGCTCGGTCAGGCAGCCTTCGTGCGCCCAAACGTCACAGGGCAGGAACGCCGTCGTGCCGAAGGCGTGGTCGAAATGCGCGTGGGTGTAGACGACCGACCACGGCAGCGGCGTGACCTCCCGCACCGCCGCGGCGAGTTCGGCGCCCTGCTCGACGTCGCCGCGGACGTCGACGACCAGGCAGCGGTCAGTGCCGACGACCAGGCCGACGGTCAGGTCCAGTTCCTCGTAGCGGCGGGCGTACACGCCGTCCGCGAGTTCGAGCCAAGTCACAGGTCCTCCAGAATTCCGTTGCGCAGCACCGGAACCGTGCTGCTCGTGTCGAGCTGTGCGGCGAGGGTGACGTCGTTCCCGTGCCCGGCCGCGGCGAGCTCGCGCCCTGAGGAGCACTCTGCCAGCGCTTCAGGGATGTCGGTCGCTTTCGCCGCGACGGCCGCGAGACGGGCTTCGGCGGACAGACGGCCGTAGCCGCTCAGCGCGGCCACGATCGCGCCCGCGCCGAGGTGGTCTTCGACGCAGGGCCGCAGCGGTCCGAACGTCTTGGCCTCGGTGTGCATGTCGATCCCCCAGCGCTCCCCGGCCGGGATGACGCCGATCGGACGCCCGTCCGCGAGTTCGGCCGCGCGGGCGGCGACGGCAGAGGCGTTGCGCAGGCATCCCGCCAGGATTTCGGCACCGGTCGTGGCGGCGGCGTCGCAGAGCGTGGCGCCGTTGGGGGAGGGGAGCGCGAGGAGCGTGCCGGAAGGGATCTCGGTCACAGACGAAGGTCGCAAGGTCCACTCGCCTTCACCCGCGAGGATGGCGCCCCTTGCTTTCGCTTCGGTCTCGCCGCGATGGTCGCGCCAGCGAACGGGCAGCACCCGTCCGCCGTTGCCGAGGACGAGATCCGTTGTGGTGCAGAAGGAAAGTACGTCGACGATGATCAGTACCGCGCAGTCGGCGCTCAGTGCTCCGACGCCTTCTGGTCCCCATTCGAGCCTGATGTCCACCCCCACAGCATGCCCGCGCCGGAACGTGATGGCAGACTCCGCGCTGTGCGTGTTTACCTTGGCTCCGACCATGCCGGTTTCGAACTGAAGAACCACCTCGTGGCCCACCTCAAGGAGCAGGGCCACGACGTCGAGGACGTCGGTCCCTTCGTCTACGACGCGGTGGACGACTACCCCGCGTTCTGCATCGAGGCGGCCCGCCGGGTCGTCGCGGACGAGGGCAGCCTCGGCATCGTCGTCGGCGGTTCCGGCAACGGCGAGCAGATCGCGGCCAACAAGGTCAAGGGCGCTCGCGCCGGCCTCGCGTGGAGCGTCGAGACCGCGAAGCTCACCCGCGAGCACAACCACGCCCAGCTGATCGGCGTCGGCGCGCGGATGCACACCACCGAAGAGGCCACCGAGATCGTCGAGGCGTTCCTCGCGACCCCGCCGAGCCCGGACGAGCGCCACGGTCGCCGCGTCCAGCAGATCCTGGACTACGAGAACACCGGCTGGCCGCCGCCGCTGCCCGAGCACTGACATGCCCGAGGGGCACACGCTCCATCGCCTGGCACGTCTGCACAAACGCCGGTTCGCCGGTCACCCTGTCGAAGTAAGCAGCCCGCAGGGACGCTTCGGCACCGAAGCGTCCCGTTTGGACGGCAGGGTGCTGGTGAAGGCCGAGGCGTACGGGAAGCACCTGTTCCACGACTACGGTCCACACGGGACGGTGCACATCCACCTCGGCCTGTACGGAACGTTCTCCGACGAGCCGCTGCCGGTGGGCGAACCGATCGGCCAGGTGCGGATGCGGCTGGTCGGCCCGACGCATTCCGCCGACCTGCGCGGACCGAACCAGTGCGAACTCCTGGACGCGCCGCGCGTCGACGCGATCAAGGCCCGGCTGGGACCGGACCCGCTGCGCCGCGACGCGAAGCCGGACAAGGCGTGGGAACGGATCTCCCGCTCCAAGACGTCGATCGCGGCGTTGCTGATGGACCAGTCCGTCCTGGCGGGCGTCGGCAACGTGTACCGCGCCGAGGTGTTGTTCCGGCACGGTGTCGCCCCGCTCGTCCCCGGTCGCGCGCTCGATCGCGGGCTGTGGGACGACATGTGGGCGGATCTCGTGACGCTCATGCGGCACGGTGTCCGGGTGGGACGGATCGACACGGTCGCGCCGGAGCACCTGCCCGAGGCGACCGGCCGCGCGCCGCGGCAGGACCGGCATGGGGGCGAGGTCTACGTCTACCGGCGGGCGGGGGAGCCGTGCCTGGTTTGCGGGACTCCAGTGCTGCGGAGCGACCTGGCCGCTCGGAACCTCTTCTGGTGCCCCACCTGCCAGCCCGCTTGAGCCCCCACCGGATGCTATGAACGGCCCGTTACTTGCAAATTTTGCAAGTAACGGGCCGTTCATAGCATCGAGGCTGTGGGGCGCCCCACGTCTGGGCCGCGGACTCCGCGCGACAAGGGGGCCTTCACGCGCTGGCCGGACATCGCACGGCTCAGGGTGGAAAGGCCTGTTATGAACGGACCTTTCATAACAAATTTTGTTATGAAAGGTCCGTTCATAACATCTCTCAGGGCTTAGAAGTCGAAGCCCCCGCCGCCATCGAACCCGCCACCATCGAAGCCGCCACCATCGAAGCCGCCACCGTCGAACCCACCGGCGTCCCCGCCCGTGTCTCCACCGGCGTCACCACCCGCGTCACCGCCGCCATCGGCGGCCCCGGCGTCCTCCTGGCCCGCGTCGTAGCCCGATTCCCAGGCCGACGCGCTCGCGATGCCGGCCATGCCGGAGAACATCGCGCTGAACAGCAGCATCGAACCGAGACCCCAGGCACCGGCGACGAGCGCGGGCTTCCACCACGGCTCGCTGTACCAGCCCTGCGGTACCGGACGGCCGGCCACGCGGCCACCGGGGTAGTAGTGCGGCGTCCGCTGGCTCGGGTCCGGCGAAGCCTCGTAGTGCTCGCCTTCGACGTCGACGGAGCGGTGTTCGGTGACCTTGCCAGCGCGGTCGCGCTCTTCGCTGCCGGGCAGTTCCGGACCGGGGTCCATGCCCATCGCGAGCCGGGCGGCGCGGACGTAGTAGAGGCCCTCGATGGCCGTCTCGCGCACCAGCCGTGCCTGCTCGATGGACTGCGCCTGCTCCATCTGGGAGCCCGCCGCGGTGAAGCGTTCGGACGCGTCCGCCATTGCCTGCTGGGAGGCGGTGTCCGTGCCGGTGATGTTCATGACCTGACCGCCGAGTCGCTCGACGAGGCGCCGTGCGTCGGCTTTCGCGTCGTCCAGCTGGCGCTTCTTGGCCGCCGCCTGGGATTTCGCGAAGTAGATGCCGCCGCCGACCACGACGACGAGGAGCACGATCAGGAAGATCGCGGTGCCCATGGGTTCACTCCAGGAATCGTTCGGCCTTTGCCGGATCAACGCGGCCGGTGTGCCGGGGGTTCCCGTCAGTGCTCCCGGTCACCGCGCGCACTGGCGGGGCAAACTAGAACACGTTATAGTTCGGTTTCATGAAGTTCACCCTGTCGATCGCGATGAATCCGCTCGATCAGCTGGGCGAGCTCGCCCGCGCCGCCGAAGAGGCGGGGTTCTCCTCGATCGCACTCCCGGATTCCCTGTTCTATTCCGAAACGGTCTCGGCCGACTATCCGTACACACCCGACGGCAGCCGGTTCTGGACCGAGGAGACGCCGTGGGCCGATCCGCTGGTCGCGGCCGCCTCGATGGGCGCGGTCACCGAACGGCTCACGTTCTACACCTCCGTGCTCAAACTCGGCTCCCGCAATCCGGTCCTGCTGGCACGCCAGGTCAACTCGGTCGCGGCGCTGACCGGCGGCCGCTTCGGCCTCGGGCTCGGCGTCGGCTGGTCGCCGGAGGAGTTCCGCTGGTGCGGCGCCCCGTACGAGAAGCGCGGCAAGCGCGTGGACGAGGCGATCGAGGTGCTGCGGCTGATCCTTGGCGGCGGGATGGTCGAGTTCCACGGCGAGTTCTTCGACTTCGACAAGCTCCGGATGAGCCCGACGCCGCCGTCGCGCGTGCCGTTCTACATCGGTGGCCACACCGACGTCGCGCTGCGCCGGGCGGCCAGGGTCGCCGACGGCTGGTCGTCGGCGATGATGAAGTTCGACGACCTCCGCGACACCATCGTCAAGTTGCGCGGGCTGCTGGCCGACCAGGGCCGCGCCGAAGACCCGTTCGAGTACCAGGCCGTCTGCATCGACAAGTTCGGTCTCGACGGCTATCGCGAGCAGGGCGACATCGGCGTCACCGACATCATCACCATGCCGTGGGTGTTCGACGGCCTCGGTTTCGACGCCGAAGTCGGCCCGAAGCTGGATTCCATCAAGAAGTTCGGCGACGAGATCATCGCGAAGATCGGAGACTGAACCATGGGTGTCGACGTCTGCTGGGATCCGGCCGCCACACAGCCGCCCGCGCGCCAGGCCGCGTTCCGCTCGATGACCGCCGTCACCGCCGGGGACAAGGCCGCCTGGCTCGAACTCTTCGCCGGGGACGCCGTCGTCGAGGACCCGATCGGCCCGTCCATGTTCGACGAGGAGGGCAAAGGCCACCATGGGCAAGACGGGATCAGTGCCTTCTGGGACAAGACGATCGCGAACGTCGAGCGCTTCCAGTTCACCATCCGCGACTCCCACGCGGCCGGTGACGAGGTCGCGAACGTCGGGACGATCACGACGTATCTGCCCGGCGGCTATCGCGTCGACACCGACGGCGTGTTCGTCTACCGGGTGCGTGAGGACGGGCTGATCGTGTCGATGCGGGCGTTCTGGGAGACCGAGCGCGCCATGGCCACCGCCAGGAAGGCCGATGAGTGACACACGGGCTTGACCGCTCTTCGTGAGCGCTCTTTACTCAAAGCTCGTTCTACGAGTGCTCTTCCGCCGCGTACTCGGAGGCGCTTGCCGACTACGTGCAACGGCGGCATGACCGCGGAGACGTTCGGCATCTTCAAGAACACCGAAATCATCGCTCTCGACCGGTGCTGGCCAACGGGGATCGCGCGGTGGCACTGTCCCATGAGAACACTTCGACCGGGACGATTAGCGCGTCCGTCCAGGCGCACGGCACCGTGGTCTACCGGGTCTCCAAGCGATCCGGTCCACGAGGCCGAGGCGGGCACGGTGTCGGCGGGCGGTCCGGCGAATCTGGACTACGCGGACCTCGCCACCGGGTAGGTTTCCCGCCATGCGGATCGGCGTGGTCAAGGTCGTGGTCCTGGTCGTGGGGTTCTACGCCTTGGACACGCTGATCTTCCTCCTGCTCGCCTTCGGTGGCGGCTTCCTGCTGGCCGGGATCGACAACGTCCCGCTGTTCATCCTCGCCGGGCTCGGCATGGGCTTGCTGTTCGGTGCTGGGGTCGCGGCGCTCCTGCCGATCCGCCCGGTGCCCTTCGTGCCGAAAGGGGTTCCGCTCTACCGCGATGACGCCCCTGAGCTGTGGGCGACCCTCACCGAACTGGCGGAGACGATCGGCACCCGGCTGCCGGACCAGGTGTGGCTCACCGCCGGGCCGGGGGCGTCGGTCGTCGAGGAGGCGCGGATGTTCGGGCTGAAACCCGGTCGCCGCTTCCTGTCGATCGGCCTTCCGACGCTCCAGGCCTTCACCCGCGCACAGGCACGCGCCGCGCTCGCGCACGAGTTCGCCCACTACGGGCAGCTCGACGGCCGGACCAGCGTGACCGGCTACCGCTCCCACGTCGCCGTCGCGCGGATGCTCGACCGCTTTCCGCGAAGCACGATCAACCCGCTGGCGTGGCTGTTCCGCGGCTACGCGCGACTGTTCGTCCTCACCCAGCGGGTGGCGAGCCGCCGCCGTGAGTACGGGGCTGACCAGGTCATGGGCCGGATCGCCGGACGGGCCACCGCGCACTCGGCGTTGCGGCTGCACGCGCGGCTCGGCGGCGAATGGACGCGGTACCTGGGCGTTCACGTCGAACCCGGGGCGGCGGTCAAGATGGCCCCCGACGACGTCTACGGCGGTTTCGCCAGGATGCTCGAAGCCCGGCGCGAATGGCTGGCCACCGTCGACGCGCCCGTCCGGCTACCGTCGCGCTGGGACACCCACCCGCCGACGACGGAACGGCTGTGGGCCTTGGAAACCGCGCCCGACAAGTCCGATGTGGACGAACGCCCGGCACTGGGCCTGCTCGCCGACCCCGTCCGGTCCGCGGCCCGGCTCGAGGAGGCATCTTTCGACTTCGGTGAGCGTCGTCGTCTCCCTTGGGACACGTACCCGCGTGAGGCGGCACTGGCGCGGCTGAAGGTCGACGCCGAGACCGCGTACCGGGCCATCGCCCGGGCGTCGGGGCAGCCAGGCGGAAGCCTCGAAGCGCTTCTCACGTTGTCGGGAGCGGATATCCCGGAGGACGGGCTCACGGCCGCGATCGTCCTGGCTGCCCTGGACGCGGGCACGATGCGGTTCGTGCACCGGTGGGACGACGAACCGGACTTCGTCCTCACCGACGGGTCGTTCCTGGACTTCGACCTCGTCGAGGATCTGCTGATCGGCGAACCCGAGCATGTCGCGCGTGCCCGCGCGGCACTGGCGGGGCTGGGCATCGACCCGGCGGCCGCGAACGGTGGCACGGAACGGCTCTCGCCGGGCGAGGCACCGGTGATCGGCGGGCTGGCGAACGTGAAGTTCGACGATCAGCCCGGCCATCTGGTCATCACCGAACGCGGCCTGATCTTCTCACCCGCCCCGGGGACCGAGGCCGACTCCGGGAAGGAGGCACTGCTCGCGCTGATGGCCCAGGCCCCGTACGCGGTCGCCGCCCGGGCGGGCGCGATCTGGTTGCCGTACGAGGAGTTCTCACACGTGGAGAAGCAGCGCGACATCCCGCTCAAGGCGACCGTGACCCTCTTCAACGGCGCCGAGCACCGGATCCACACCGTCTACACCGGCTACGTCCACGAGAAGTCGCACGAGACGATCCTCCAGGTGCTCAGGTGAGCCGCTCGGCGCGCCCGGTCAGGTACCGCTTTTCGGGTTCACTCGCGGTCTTCCCGGCGGCACGGACGTAGGCCTCGCGTGCGGCGCCGGTGTCCCCGGCCAGTTCCAGCAGATGCCCGCGGACGGAATCGAGGCGGTGGGTCTGGCTCATCCGGCTGTCGTCGTCGAGCGTGGCGAGCAGTTCGAGACCCGCCGCCGGGCCGTTGACCTCGGCGACCGCGACGGCGCGGTTGAGCGTGACGATCGGGCCGGGTGAGACCTTCTCGAGGACGTCGTACAGCGCGAGGATCTGTGACCAGTCGGTGTCGGCCGCGGTGGCCGCCTCACTGTGGACGGCGGCGATCGCGGCCTGCACCTGGTACGGCCCGACCGGACCCGCTTCCAGCGCCGCGCTCACCAGCGAGACCCCTTCGGCGATGACTTCCGCGTTCCAGAGTGAGCGATCCTGGTCGGCGAGGGGGATGAGCGAGCCGTCCTCGTCTGCGCGGGCGGCGCGGCGGGCGTCGGTCAGCAGCATGAGCGCGAGCAGGCCGGTGACCTCGTCCTCGTCGGGCATGAGACGGCGGAGCAACCGGGTCAGCCGGATCGCCTCGGCGGTCAGATCGGCGCGGTGCAGGTCGGGGCCGCCGCTGGTGGTGTAGCCCTCGTTGAAGATCAGGTACAGCACGTGGAGGACGACGCGGAGCCGTTCGGCGAGTTCGGCGGACGGAGGCAGGACGAACTCCGCGCCCGCCTTCTTGATGGTCTGCTTCGCGCGGCTGATCCGCTGGGCCAGCGTCGATTCCGGGACCAGGAAAGCGGTCGCGATCTCGCCGGTGGTCAGGCCGCCGACCGCGCGCAGGGTCAGCGCGAGTTGCGACGGTGCGGACAGGGAAGGGTGGCAGCACAGGAAGAGCACGGTGAGTGTGTCGTCCGATGAGGACACTGTGGACGCTTCGCCCGGACCGGCCAGGTCCATCACCGCGGAGTTCTCTTCGCGACGACGGCGGGCGCTCTCGCTGCGCCACTCGTCGACCAGGCGCCGCGACGCGACTGTCGTGAGCCAGGATTTCGGGCTGTCCGGGATGCCCTGCTCCGGCCATTGTTGCGCGGCCGAGAGCAGTGCTTCCTGGACGGCGTCCTCGCAGGCGTCGAACTGCCCGTGCCTGCGCACCATCAGCCCGATGACCTGCGGGGCCAGCTCCCGCAGGAGCGCTTCCACCTGACGATCGTCCTTCACGCCGCCAGTCTTACCGCAATTCGTCCTCTGGTTGCGGTAGTTGCACGCGCAAGGACCGCAACCAGAGGACGAAACGCGGTCGTCAGGCGACGGGGGAGTAGTGCGAAGCGTCGCCTTCGAGGGATCAGAAGTTCAGATAGCGCACGAACCGGGCGCTGCGTTCACAGCGGTCCTCGTATCCCCGCGCCCGGTAGAAGGCGTGCGCGCCGGTCCGGTGGCGGGAACTGGTGACCTCCATGGCGGTGCAGCTCCATCGCAGCGCCTCCGCCTCGGCAGCGGCGACCAGTTCGCGTCCAACCCCCGTACCGCGCTGGGTTTCGTTCACCACCAAGGCCACGATCCGTCCGGCGGAGCCTTCCTTCTCGAAAAGCGGGATCGCCACCACCGCGACGACGCCGACCACGGTGCCGTCCGATTCGGCGACGAGCGCGGCACCCTCGGGATGACGGGACCAACGTTCGAGCCGGCGGCGCACGTCGGCCTCGCTGTTGTCCGGGTAGCCCAGCTCGGCGAGTAGCGCGGTCACGGCGGGAGCGTCGGCGGTGAGAGCGTGACGGATCTCCATGGATCTCCTTCTGCTCGGGGCGCGGGCTTCCGGATCGAAAAAGGCCGGACCCGCAGGTCCGGCCTCATCGAGTCGGGATGACAGGATTTGAACCTGCGACCCTCCGCTCCCAAAGCGGATGCGCTACCAAGCTGCGCCACATCCCGTGACTTCCCCGATCTTCCCGGGGGGTGTGCACACAGCCTAGCGGGTCACGCTAAGCTGTTTTCGCACCCGGTACTTCGGGGGCACGCGGGTGTAGCTCAATGGTAGAGCCCTAGTCTTCCAAACTAGCTACGCGGGTTCGATTCCCGTCACCCGCTCCACCGCTCCGAACGAGACCCGCAGCCGCTCTGGCCTGCGGGTTCTTTCGTTTCCGGGCCGAGCTGAGGCTGTCCTGAAGGCCACCTTTGAGACGATCAGCGTCTCAAAGGTGGCCTTCAGGACAGTGCTTGCCGACCCGTGTCTGACCGGGCTCTGGCGCCACGGGTGTTCAGTGACCTCGGTCGAGGGCTCTTACCCGCTCCTGTCATGAGGCCTGGGTAAGGGGGTGTGTGGAAATAGGGACACTCATCGTCCCTATTTCCACACACCCCCTCCAAACCCGGTCGTGACAGGGACGGTCTCGCAGAGGCAGCCCGGGAGACCCGACCTCAGTCCGAGGCGACGCGTCGGCTCGGACCCAATGTGGCGTTGGGCGCACCGAGCGCACCCAACGCCACATTGGGTGCGCTCGACGCGGAACCTCAGTCGGCGGACTCCGAGGGGGTCACGGCCTGCGAGAGGCCGCTGGACGCGGCATCGGCCTCAAGATGCACAGCGATCAGGTCCAGCAGCTTGTCGGTGTCGACAGGCTTGGTCACGTAGTCGTCCGCTCCCGAGGCCAGCGTCCGCGCCTTGTCCTCGGCGGTCGCCTTCGCTGTGACGGCGATCACGGGCAGGTCCTCGTGCGCGGCTTCGGCGCGGATCGCGGTGATCGTGGCGTTGCCGTCCAGTTCGGGCATCATCACGTCCATCAGGACCAGCGCGGTGTCCTCGTGCCGTTCCAGGGCCCGGATGCCCGCGACGCCGGTCTCGGCGTAGATGACTTCCAGGCCGTTGCGCTCCAGGACGGCGGCCAGCGCGAAGACGTTGCGCAGATCGTCGTCGACGATCAGGATCTTCTCGCCGTGGAACCGCAGTGACGGGGTCACCGGGATCACCTGCGGGACGGCCATGATCAGCGGGACACCGCTCGCCTGGGTGGTCGGGACGATCAGATTCGACGCGCTCACCGGCAGGAACAGGGTGAACGTGCTGCCCTTGCCGGGTTCGCTGCGGACGCGGAGTTCGCCGCCGAGCAGTTCCGTCAGCTGCTGGCTGATCGACAGGCCCAGCCCGGTGCCGCCGTACTTGCGGCTGGTGGTGCCGTCGGCCTGCCGGAACGCGTCGAAGATGATCGCGAGTTTGTCCGGGGCGATGCCGATCCCGGTGTCCTCGACGGCGAACGCGAGGACGCCGGGGGCTTGGCGGAGCGACTCGGCTTCCACTTCGCCCGCGTCGGCCATCCGGATGTGCAGGCGCACGCCGCCCTCGTCGGTGAACTTCGCCGCGTTCGACAGCAGGTTCCGCAGCACCTGTTGCAGGCGGTGTTCGTCGGTGTGGATCGACGACGGCACCGGCGGGTCGATCAGGACGGCGAACTCCAGGCCCTTGTCCGAGGTGAGCGGACGGCAGATCGATTCGACGTACTCGACCACTTCGGGCAGCGTGACGTCGGACATCTGCAGATCGAGATGCCCGGCTTCGACCTTGGCCATGTCGAGGATGTCGTTGATCAGCTGTTGCAGGTCGCTGCCCGCCGAGTAGATCGTCCGCGCGAACTGGATCTGCTTCTCCGACAGGTTCCCGTCCGGGTTCTCCGAAAGCAGTTTCGCGAGAATCAGGGCGCTGTTGAGCGGGGTCCGCAGCTCGTGCGACATGTTCGCCATGAACTCGGATTTGTACTGCGACGCCATGGTCAGCTGCCCGGCGCGCTCTTCGAGTTCCTGCCGCGCTTGCTCGATCTCGCTGTTCTTGACCTCGATGTCGCGGTTCTGCTGCGCCAGCAGTGCCGCCTTCTCCGCGAGATCCGTGTTGGACCGGCGCAGTTCCCGTTGCTGCGCCTGCAACTGCTCGGATCGTGCGCGCAGTTCCTGTGCCAGGCGCTGGGATTCGGTCAGCAGCGCCTCGGTGCGCGAGTTGGACTGGATGGTGCTGACGTTGACCGCGATGGTCTCCTTCAGCTGTTCCAGCAGGTCGATGTGGACGGTGCTGAACGCGTTGATCGTCGCCAGTTCCAGCACGCCGAGTACCTCGCCCTGGAACAGCACCGGCAGCACGATCACGTTCACCGGCGCGGCCGAGCCGAGACCCGACGAGATGAGCGCGTACTCCGGCGGGGCCTCGTGGACCAGTATCGTGCGGCGGTCGACCGCCGCCTGGCCGATGAGCGACTCACCGGGGGAGAACCGAAGGCCCGCTTGGGATTTCGCCAGCCCGTAGGTGGCGATGCTCTCCAGGACGGTCTCTTCCTGCTCGTCCTCGCGGGCGAGGAAGAACGCGCCCTGCTGAGCGGACACCAGCGGCGTCAGCTCGGACAGGATCAGCGAAGCCACCGAAGCGAGATCGCGGTGACCCTGCATGAGCGCGGACAGCCGGGCCAGGTTGGTCTTGAGCCAGTCCTGTTCGCGGTTGGCGCGGGTGGTCTCCTTCAGGTTCGCGATCATCTGGTTGATGTTGTCCTTGAGTTCGGCCACCTCCCCGGACGCGTCGACGGTGATGTGCCGGGTCAGATCGCCCGCGGTCACCGCGGTGGCCACCTGCGCGATCGCCCGTACCTGGGTGGTCAGGTTCCCGGCCAGCTGGTTCACGCTTTCGGTCAGTCGCGACCACGTGCCGGCGACGCCGGGCACCTCCGCCTGACCGCCGAGCGTGCCGTCCGTGCCCACCTCGCGCGCGACACGGGTGACCTCGGAAGCGAACGACGACAGCTGGTCGACCATCGTGTTGATGGTCGTCTTGAGTTCCAGGATCTCGCCGCGCGCGTCGATGTCGATCTTCTTCGACAGATCGCCCTGCGCCACCGCGGTGGTCACGGTGGCGATGCTGCGGACCTGGCCGGTCAGGTTGTCGGCCATCACGTTCACGTTGTCCGTCAAGGCTTTCCACGTGCCCGCCACGTTCGGGACGCGGGCCTGGCCGCCGAGGATGCCTTCGGTGCCCACCTCGCGCGCCACCCGCGTGACCTCGTCGGCGAACGCGCGCAGCGTCTCGACCATGCTGTTGATCGTCTCGGCGAGGACGGCGACCTCGCCCTGCGCGTCGATCGAGATCTTCTTCGACAGGTCGCCGTTCGCCACCGCCGTCGTCACCGTGGCGATGCTCCGCACCTGGTCGGTCAGGTTGTCGGCCATGACGTTGACGTTGTCGGTGAGGTCTTTCCAGGTCCCGGCGACGCCGCGCACCTGCGCCTGGCCGCCGAGTTTGCCTTCGGTACCCACCTCGCGGGAGACCCGGGTGACTTCGTCGGCGAAGGCCGAGAGCTGGTCGACCATGATGTTGACGGTGTTCTTGAGTTCCAGGATCTCGCCGCGCGCGTCGACGATGATCTTCTGGGTCAGGTCGCCCTTCGCGACGGCGGTGGTCACCTGGGCGATGTTGCGGACCTGGTCGGTCAGGTTGTTCGCCATGAAGTTGACGTTGTCGGTCAGGTCCTTCCACGTCCCGGCCACGCCGGGCACGGTGGCCTGACCGCCGAGCCGTCCGTCGCTGCCGACCTCGCGGGCGACGCGGGTGACTTCGTCGGCGAAGGCCGACAGCTGATCCACCATGGTGTTCAGCGTGTTCTTCAGTTCGAGGATCTCGCCCTTGGCGTCGACGGCGATCTTCTGCGACAGGTCGCCCTTCGCCACCGCGGTCGCCACCTGGGCGATGTTGCGGACCTGCGCGGTGAGGTTGTTCGCCATGAAGTTGACCGACCCGGTGAGGTCGCGCCAGGTCCCGGCGACCCCGGGCACCTGCGCCTGCCCGCCGAGCTGACCTTCCGTGCCGACCTCGCGAGCCACCCGGGTGACTTCGTCGGCGAACGACGACAGCTGATCGACCATCGTGTTGACGGTCGTCTTCAGTTCGAGGATCTCGCCGCGCGCGTCGACCGTGATCTTCTGCGTCAGGTCGCCCTTGGCCACCGCGGTGGTGACCTGGGCGATGTTGCGGACCTGGTCGGTCAGGTTGTCGGCCATCTGGTTCACCGAGTCGGTGAGCCCGCGCCACGTCCCGGCGACACCCGGCACGGTCGCCTGGCCGCCGAGACGGCCTTCGCTGCCGACCTCGCGGGCGACGCGGGTGACTTCGTCGGCGAAGGCCGAGAGCTGGTCGACCATCGTGTTCAGGGTGTTCTTGAGTTCGAGGATCTCGCCCTTGGCGTCGACGTTGATCTTCTGCGACAGGTCGCCCTTGGCCACCGCGGTCGCCACCTGGGCGATGTTGCGGACCTGGTCGGTCAGGTTGTCCGCCATCAGGTTCACCGAGTCGGTGAGGTCGCGCCACGTGCCAGCCGCGCCGGGGACCTGCGCCTGGCCGCCGAGACGGCCTTCGCTGCCGACCTCGCGCGAGACCCGGGTGACTTCGTCGGCGAAGGCCGAGAGCTGGTCGACCATGATGTTGACGGTGTTCTTGAGTTCCAGGATCTCGCCGCGTGCGTCGACGTTGATCTTCTGGGTCAGATCGCCCCGCGCCACCGCGGTGGTGACCTGGGCGATGTTGCGGACCTGGTCGGTCAGGTTGCTGGCCATGACGTTGACGTTGTCGGTCAGATCACGCCAGGTGCCCGCCACACCCGGGACCTCGGCCTGGCCGCCGAGACGGCCTTCGGTGGCGATCTCGCGGGCCACTCTGGTGACCTCGGTCGCGAACCGGGAAAGCTGCTTGATCAGGCCGTTGACCGTCTTCGCCACTTCGGCGAACTGACCCTGCAACGGCCGCCCGCCGACTTCCAGCGGCATCGGCTCCGACAGATCGCCCTCGGCGACCGCGCCGAGGACCCGGTTGAGCTCGGCGGTGGGCCTGCTCACATCCTCGATCAGCCCGTTGACCACGTCGACCGCGGTGGCCCAGCCGCCGGGGCCGATCTCGGCCGCGACGCGCTCGGTCAGCCTGCCTTCCTTGCCGACCGCCTCGCGGACGCGCAGGAGTTCGGTCACCAGCCGCTGGTTGCGTTCGGCGATGTCGTTGAAGGCGACGGCGAGCTGGGCCGTGAGCCCGTCGCCGTGCGCCACGAACCGCCGCCGGAAGTTGCCGTCCCCGAGGTCACGGGCCGCCGAGAGCAGGCGTTCCAGGGTCGCTTCGTCCACCTGGCCGCCACCACCTTCCACGGAGGTCCGGTCCCTTTGGGAGTGCTGTGTCATCTGTGTCGACCCTCTCCACCACGCATGCCAAGCCATGGTCGTCGCATCAGCGTGCCATGATTCGACCTACACTTCGAGCCAGTCCGCCCGCTCACACTGCGCTACCCGCCAGGCAGGAGGAGGTCCGGGAATGGTGTCACGGCCGGCCCCGGCCTCGACGTCGCTCCCCTCGGAGCCGTCGGCAGGGACGAGCGAGGGCGCGCTGCCCGAATCCGGGAGGTTCTGGCGCGAGCTGCTCGAAGACGTCCGTGACGCGGTGCTCGTGCAGGACGTCGACGGCGCGCTGCGCTGGTCGAACCCGGCCGCCCGTGAACTGTTCGGCGGCGGCCGCCCGGTGCTGACCGCCGAAGGCCCCGACGTCGGCCATGTCGAGCACACCGGCCGCCGGTTCCCCGCGCGGATCCGGACGCTGCCCGGCGGCTGGCACGCCTGGACGGTGACCTCCGCGGTCGCGGCCGACGGCCCGCGCGTGGACGGCTTCCTCGCCGCTTCGGCGCCGCGGCTGGCCTCCGCACGGGGACGGCACGGGACGGCGAGGGTGATCGCCGAGGTCGCCGCGGCCGAACTCGCCGACTGCGTGTTCGTCCTGCTGCCCACCACCCGCGGCCGATGGGAATGGTGGAGCTGCGACCACCGCACCAGCCACGGGCACGGCCGCATCCGCCGGGTCCCGGCCCAGTTGGCGCCGGTGCTCGCCGGAACCTTCGCCTCCGCCGAGGAACCCGAGGTCAAGGCCGTCCCGGAGGAAGAGATCGCGACGCTGCCCACGGTCGTCGCGGAGCGCCTCGCCGTCCATTCGTCGGTCACCGTGGTCTCGCTGGGGCTCGACGGCGGCGCCGGGGTCACCGGCGCGGTCGTGCTCGGCAGGCGTGGCGGGCCCGCGTTCGGCCACGACCACCCGCGAGCGGTGGCCGAGTTCGCCCGCGCGGCCGGGACCGCGCTGGCGAACGCGCACCGCTACGCCCGCCAGGAAGAGGCCACCCGCGGCCTGGAGACCACTCTGCGCCCGACTCCGCCCCCGGACGTCCCCGGCGTCAAGTTCGACGTCTGGTACGAGCCGTCGGCCGGGCTGCTCGACGTCGGCGGCGACTTCTACGACGTCCTGCCGCGTGAGGAAGGCGGCGCGATGTTCGTCCTCGGCGACGTCTGCGGTAAGGGCGCCGAGGCGGCCGCGCTCACCGGCAGGGTCCGGCAGACCCTGGCCGCGCTCAACCTCGTCGAGCGCGACAACACGACGTTGCTGAGCCTGCTCAACTCCTTGCTCATCACCGGCGGCAGTGGCCGGTTCGCCACGCTGGTGCTCGGTTCGGTGCTGGCGGGCGGAGACGGTCTCGGCGTCACCTTGGCTTCCGGCGGGCATCCCCCGCCGCTGGTGGTGCGCCGCCGCGGCGGGGTCGACGAGATCACCCTGCCCGGCACCCTGGTCGGGATCTCCCCGCAGGCCCGCTTCGCCGAGACGGCCGTCAGGCTGGCCGAGGGTGACGTCTGCCTGCTCTACACCGACGGGATCACCGAGGCACGTCACCACGAGCGGCCGTCGGACCTGTTCGGCGACGAACGGCTGCGCGAACTGCTGACCGGCTGCCGGGGGCTGTCCGGCCGTGAGGTCGTCGGCCGGGTCCGCACCGCGGTGCGGGACTGGCTCGGCAGCGGGACGCACGACGACATCGCGGTCCTCGCCATCGAGGCCTCACGACCCGCGCAGTAGGCGCACCACCGCCCGCTCCACGATGTCGCGGGCCTCGGTGGGATCGGTCGCCTTCTCCGCTCGTCGCGCCGCGCGCTCGATGGTCCGATCCTCGTGGTAGGCCGTGATAACGCGAGGGTCCACATAGGACTTTCGGGCGACGGCGGGTGTGTTGCCGAGGCCCTCGGCGACCGCGGTCATCACGGTCTTCTCGATCCGTTTCAGGCCACGCTGACTGGTCGGCTTTTCCTGTCCTGCGAAGGCGGAAGCGGCGAGCACGGTGGCGTTCCAGGTCCGCAGGTCCTTCGCGGTGAAGTCCTCGCCGACAAGTTCCTTGAGCCGTTCGTTGATGTCGTCGGCCCGGACCTCCTGCCACTCTCGGCCGTCGCGATAGGCGAGCAGGCGCACGTCCCCGCCCCGTGCCCGTCGCAGCGACCGGACCAGCCGCACGAGACCGTCGTCCCGCAGCCGGACCTTCCGCTGGATCCCGCCCTTGGCGGGGTAGTCGCAGAGGAGGCAGCCTTCGCTGACCGACACGTGTTCGCACAGCAGAGTCGCCACCCCGTGCGTGCCGTTCTCGTCGGCGTAGTCCTCCCCGCCGGTCCTGAACACGCCGAGGTCGAGCATGCGCAGCGCACCGGCGAGCACCCGTTCGCGGGTGAGCCCGCGGGAATCGAGATCCTCTTGGACCGCCTCGCGCAGCTTGGGCAGCTTTCGCGCCAGCGCGAGGACGCGCTCGTGTTTCTCCTCGTCCCGCGCCCGTCGCCACTCCGGGTGATAGAGGTACTGGCGCCGCCCGGCGTCGTCCACGCCGACCGCCTGGATGTGCGCGTTGTCGTACGGCGAGATCCACACGCGCCGCCACGCGGGCGGGATCGCCAGCGCGTCGATCCGCTCGATCGTGTCCTCGTCCTTCAGCGGCCGGCCGTCGGGGGTCAGATAGCCGAAGCCACGACCTCTGCGCCGCCTCCGGATGCCGGGGGACCCCAGGTCCGCTCGCCGAAGTCGCATGAGGACTGATACCCGCCGTGACGTCGGTTCATGCCCATGGTTCGGCGGCTCCGCGCCGGGGTAATCCGGGGACGGAAGACGAGTCACAGGAGGGAACCCCATGGCGACATCGCTGAACGGGCGCCGCGTGGCCATTCTCGCGGCGGACGGCGTGGAACAGGTCGAACTGGTCGAACCGCGCAAAGCGGTCACCGACGCCGGGGCCACGGCCGAGGTCGTCTCGCTGGAATCCGGCGAGATCCAGGCCATGAACGGCGACATCGACAAGGCGGACAAGTTCACCGTGGACCGGGTCGTCAAGGACGTCACGGTCGACGACTTCGACGCGCTCGTGCTCCCCGGCGGCACGATGAACCCGGACAATCTGCGCGCCGACGAGAACGCGGTCCGCTTCGTCCGCGATTTCGTGAACAGCGGCAAACCGGTCGGGGTCATCTGCCACGGGCCGTGGACGCTGGTCGAGGCCGACGTCGTGCGTGGCCGCACGCTCACGTCGTATCCCAGCGTCCGCACCGACATCCGCAACGCCGGCGGCCTGGTCGTCGACCAGGAGGTCGTCAACGACAACGGCCTGATCTCCAGCCGGAACCCCGGCGATCTGCCCGCGTTCTGTGCCGCGATCGTGACGGAATTCGGCAAATGAGCCGGGGTAAACAAGTGGCGCGCGTCACATGATTGAGGGATCGTGGTGACAGAGTAAGGAGGTGCCACGATGACCGTGCATTCGAGACGTTACGGCCGTTGGTGCCGTGAGCATTTCGACACCGAGCCGGAGCCCGGCGCACAGGCGGTGGAGGTCGCGGTGGAGGACACCGAGGCCCCGGCCGAACAGGCCGAGGGCGCCGGTGACGTCCCGCCGGGGAACCCCGGCTCGCTCAACTGAGTGTTCGCCGGTACCAGACCCGTCGCGGGCCGGGTAGGCCGATCCGCGAGACCAGATCGGTCACCACGCCGCCGATGATCAGCCACAGCAGCGCGGCGAGGCCGTCGTTGAGCAGCGTGCGCAGTTTGGGGCCGTCCGGGGTGAACAGGTTGCGCAGGCCGAGGGAGACCCCGCGCGACCACTGGTCGATCAGCTGCGCGAACCCGTTGCCGGGATTGGCCTCGCCGAACACGAGCAGGATGTGCAGGATCAGGACCAGTGCGAAGATCCAGCACACCGCGTGGACGACGGCGTTGATGATCCGTACGACGCGAATCCTGGCAGGTGTCCGCTCGACGATCTCTTCCTGCGGCTCACGCGGGTCGTTGATGTAGGTCATCGCCGTCTCCCATCATCGTCCACAGTGGACATACCGACTGCGCGGTCGCTCAGCCGGGAGGACCGGGCTTGCTGCTTTTCGTCGGTGGCTTGGGTTTGCTCTTGCTCGGTTTCGTGGGGGTGCTCGGCTGCTCGTTCGAAGCGGTCGTGCCATCCGGTGTCCGGGTGGCACCGGCGTTCCCGGTGGTGCCGGGCGGATTGGCGGAGATCGGGACGGCCTCGGTCACCACGACCGTGCCGTGCGGTGTCACCGTGCCGCGGGTGGGCACCTCGACGTTCTCCGAGGACGGCGGTCCACCCGCACCCGGGGCGGACGTGCCGGTCGCCGCCGGAGGGGGCGTCCCGCCCGGCTGGATCGGCGGGTTCGCCCCGGTCTGGTTGACCGCCAGCAGGACACCGATGGTGATCGCGGCGGCTGGCGCGCTGATGGCGGCGACCACGGCCGCCCGCTTGCGGGTGGCGGGCGCGAGATGGACCACCTTCGTCCCGGTCGAGTCCTCCAGCAAGATCCGCGAGATCGCCGCGGCGGTCGGCCGCTGGGACGGCTTCCGCGCGGTCATCCCGCGCAGCAGCGTCGTCATGGTCACCGACAGGCCGGTGGGGATCCGCGGCTGCCGGTGCAGCCGCCCGACCGCGGCCTCGACCGGTGTCCCGGTGTACTCCCGTTCCCCGGACAGGCATTCGAGCAGCACCAGCCCGAGCGCGTAGACGTCGGCGGGCGGGCCGATGTTCTCGCCGCGGACCTGTTCGGGCGCCATGTAGGCGGCCGTGCCGACCACGCCGCCGGTCTCGGTCACCCTGGTCGCGTCGAAGGCGTGCGCGACGCCGAAATCGCCGATCAGCGGGCCGTCGTCGGACATCAGGATGTTCGCCGGTTTCAGGTCACGATGGGTGATGCCGTGCGCGTGGACGTGCGCGAGCGCGTCGGACAGCCTGGCCGCCAGGTCGACGACCGCGTCCGGGGAGAGCGGGCCGGAACGCAGGCACTGGGCCAGATTCGGCCCGTCGACCAACCGCATCGTGAGATAGGTGTAGCCGTCGTCGGAGCCCGCGTCGTACAACGGGACGAGCCCGGGATGACGGACCACGCTGAGGGTCTGGATCTCCTGGTCACGGCGGCGCTCGTCACGGGTCATCGTGTCCGCGTGGAACAGTTTCAGCGCGACCTCGCGCTGTTCGAGCAGGTCGCGAGCGCGGAAGACACGCGCGGTCGCGCCACGACCGAGCAGATCGCCCACCTCGTACCGGCCGTCGAGTTTGCGCGGCAGGTGATCCGGGTCGTGGACGTTCAGGCTGAACCGGCGTTGGGTGGTCCCGGCATCGAGTTCTTCACCGTCGTCACCGCCGGCGCGCGGACCCGCGTCGTCCATCGGTGCTACCTCCGTCTCACCGGCCGAACGCCGTATACCCGGTCCGGCTCCGGGCGAAACAAGGTTCGTGAGCGTACCGGACGTGATCCGCGGGTTCACCCCGAACGGCGGGCAACCCCCGAGGGGGCCGGACGTCTCGTGACCATGAAGCCGAACCGGTGGGCCGTGCTCACCGCCATCGCCTTGACCGCCCTGGCCGTCCTCACTCCGCCCGTCGCCGCCGCTTCGTTGGTACCCCGGGGATTCGCTCCCGCGTCGACGAGCTGGACCGGCCCGCTGCGCGGGTTCGTCCTCGGGTTTTCGCCGTGCGGGAAACCGGGATGGTGCGCGTCCCTGCTGTCGACGGCCGACGGCGGGAAGCGGTGGCGGCAGGTCGGCACCCCGCCGATCTCGTTGCCGGACAACCACAACCAGGTCAAGCTCACCGTGATCGACGAACGCGACGTCTTCCTCTCCGACGGCACCCGGTTGCTCGCCAGCCACGACGGCGGCGGCACCTGGTCCCGCGTCCGGCTCGCCGGAGTCCGGGAACCCTTCTATATTTCGAAAATCACCGAAGCCGGGCCTCGTGTGTTCGCCGTGGTCACCGGTTTCGGTGAGCCGTCGACGACGACGCTGTACGCGGGGCTCGCGGGCACCCGGGTCCTCCTGCCCGTTCCGGGGTTCACCGTCACCGGCTCCACGACCTACGGCGACATCGCCACCAGCGGCGGGATCCAGGTGTCGATGGGGTCGGACTACCGGGTCCAGAGGTATTGGACGTCGTCCGACGGCCTGACCTTCGCGGCCGCGCCGCCGCCCTGCCCGGCCGACAGTTCGGCTTCGTTGAGCGGAGTCCGGCAAGGGCGCGTGCTGGCGCTGTGCAGCGGGGGACCGGGATCGCCGCAGCCGGGGTCGACCGTCCGGCGGCTGTGGTGGGCGCCGAAGCTCGGCGGGCGGTTCACCGGAACGGCGCAAGGACCCACGCTCGGGATCAACCAGAGTTTCAGTGCCGCGTCGCCCTCGGTGGCGACCGTCGCGGCGGAGGGTGGCGGCACCGGATTCCTCCACCGCACGGGTGACGGCGGGGCGACCTGGACGACGACGGTCCTCAGCGGCCGCGGGGTCTGCCTCAACGACCTGGACTTCCCGGATGAACGCGTCGGGGTGGTGGTCGACGGGCTACCCGACGCCGAGGGCGGATCGGCCGTCTATCGCACCACTGACGGCGGTGTCACCTGGAGTGAACTCACTTTCGGGTGACGCGACGCTACTCGCACACATGATCACCGCAGGTAGGCAAGGCCCTTGGGGAGGTTCACTTTGCTACACGCCATGTCGTAACCTGTGTACTGTCCGTCGATGTCGAGGGAGCCGTGGGACGCGTTCACGCGACCCGTGCGCGGCTGAAGGGTGGAACGTGTCCATGACTTCGGACGAGGTCCGGTCTGTGTCGAGGCGCCCGCTTCCCCTCGACTACAGCAAGCCCAATCTCGCCCGGATGAAGGACGCGCTTCTCGGCGGACACGACTACTACGAGGTCGACAGGCGGGCGGTCGCGGATCTGCTCGCGCTCGCCCCCGACTCCGCCGCGATGGCGAAGGAGACCCGCTCCTGGGCGAGCCGGGTGGTCCGGTTCCTCGCCGGTGCCCGCGGTATCGACCAGTTCCTCGACCTCGGCTCGGGTCTGCCCACGGCGGAGAACACACACCAGTCGGCGCAGCGGTACAACCCGGACGCGCTGGTCGTCTACGTCGACCACGACCCGGTCGTCCAGGCACACGGGCTGGCGCTGCTGGAGGACCACCTCGTCCACGTCAGCGGCGCGGATCTGACCGACCCCGCGCAGACCCTCGGCGATCCGGTGGTCGCCGAGCACATCGAGCTCGACCGCCCGGTCGCGGTGATCCTGAACTCGGTGCTGCACCACATCGAAGACCTCGGCGAGGCACGGGCGATCGTCCGCGCGTACGCCGACGCGATCGCGCCGGGGTCGTACCTGTTGATCACCCACGACTTCACCCCCGGCGACGGCGCGCGCGGCGCGCTCGCCCAGAAGCTCGACGACCTGATGGCCGAGACCGGGCACCGCACCGTGCACCGCGGCCGCGAGGAGATCGTGTCGCTGTTCGACGGACTGGACATCCTCGAACCCGGCGTCGTCCACCTGCACGAATGGTGGCCGGAGGGCCCGCGTCTCGCTCCGCTGACCGAACTGAACTACCTGAGCCTCGGCGGCGTGGGGGTCAAGCCTTCAGCGAGCTGAAGAACGTCTTCAGTTCGTCGTGGGCGGTCCCGAAGTCCTCGGTGTTGCCGGTGATCGCCAGTTCCAGCGTCTCGCCGTCGGAGAGTTCCATCGTCAGGTAGGCGGTGAGCTTCCGGCGGGGGAAACCACCCGCGACGATGTCCGTGAACGGGATCCGTCGCGCGCCCGGCTCGGCGCGGAGGTCGTCGAGGCCGCGTTCCCGCAGCTTCCGGATCCGCTTGCGGTCCGACACCCCGCGCGCTCCGATGAGCCCGGCGACGCCACGGCGGAGCAGCACCGAACGTGCCATCGGCAGCAGCACAACCTCGGTGTCGCAGACGATCAGGTCGTAGAGCTTCCGCTTGGCCTTCAGCGCGGTGAACATTCCGAGCATCCGGGCTTCGGCGGGATCCGGCTCCCGTTCGGGCTCCTGCTTGCAGAAGTAGCCGGCGGGCACGTTCAGCAGTTGCAGGTTGTGGACCAGTTCGTCGACCGCGCGCGGGCTCGCCACGGCCGGGCCGACCAGTTCGGCGACGTCGAACGGCTCGCCGTCGCCGAGGCACAGTTCCCAGCCGCCACCCCAGTTCAGGCGGTGCGCGGCGACGCCGTTGTCGATCATCGCGGCGGTGATTGTGTCGGCGAACAACTCGGTCAGCAGTTCGCGGCCCTCTTCGCGGGATGGGGCGCGCAGGGGTTTGGCGAGCGCGTCGGCGTCGCCGTCACGCAGGACCCGGACGACTTCGCCGACCGTGCCGCGCGGCGCCAGCCTGCTCTCGATCCCGGCCGAGGTCAGCAGCCTCGCGCCCTCCGCCACCGATGCCCGGCCGGCGCGTTTGACGACCTCGTCCCAGTCCGCGCGCGGCCCGACGTCGCGGATCAGCACGTCCAGTTCCGCCTCGGGGACGTCGACCTTCGGCGCCCCCAGCAGTGACCAGCCCGGCCGCGCGTCCGGCTTCACCGGGTTGTCCGGCACCCCGGCCAGCGCGGCGATCCGCCGCTTCGTGGGCGGATGGCTGTCGAACTTCGACAGCTCTTCGCCGTCGAGGATGTCTTCGGCGTACTCGGTCACCCAGTCCCGCTGGACCGGATGGTTGAGGTACAAACGGAAGCCCAGCAGCACCGCGGGAGTACGCCGCGCCGCCACGCCGAGCGAGACGTAGCGCTCGGAGTAGTCCTTCCAGAGCGGGCTCAGCGTCGCGACTTTCCGCAGTGCCGCGGCCGCTGTCCGGCTTCCCGCCGCGAGCACCGACGCCTCGTCGGCCTGCAGTTCCTGCCGCCGGTTCGCCGACCGCGCGACCAGGAGGTACAGCTTCGAATACGCGGAAAGCAAGGCCCTGGCGGGGCCGCCGTCCAGCCTGTCGACGGTGAAGGCGAGGGTCTGGGTGCCGCGGTAGGTCAGCGCGAGCAGGCGGGTGTGGCCGCCGCTGTAGTGGCCGAGTTCGTGCGCGAGCACCGACCGCAGTTCGCTGACGCTCATCGCGGCCAGCAACGGCAGCCCGATCAGCAGGGTGCGGCGGCCCGGCCGCAGGCCGAGGAACCGGGCGTCCTCGGTGACCGCCGCGTTGATCTCGCCGATCAGCACGATCTCGTCCGGCGGACGCGTCTTCACCTGGGCGGCGAGGTCGTCGATCATCTTCCACAGCGCCGGATGGGCGTCGCGGCCCAGCCGCGGCCCCTCGATCGGGGGACGCCGCGCCCGCAGCGCACTCACCAGCCCGAAACCGAGCGCGATCATCATCGCGAGGCCGGCGAACATCACGTACATGCCGGTCTTGCCCGGGATCCGCAGGCCCGCCAGCACACTGGCGACACCCACCGCGACGACCACCACTGGGAACGCCACGAGCAGAAGTGTCGCGAGGACGGCGCGTCCTCGGGCCTGCATCGTCCGGTTACCTCTTTTCGCACAAGTGCCGTCTGTGCGGCCGAATAGTAACCGGCTACCCAGACGACTCGTGCGAGAACGAAGAGCTACGCCCGCCACCTGGGCACACGCAATTAGTCACCTACTTGCGGTGTGGGAAGTCCCCTTCCCCAGTCCGTGAAGGCCTCCTTCCCTACCCTCAAAGTAGGGAAGGAGGCCTTCACGGACTTGCAGCCGTGTTCGTGGGCGAGACCAGTGGTGGGTGACGGGGGCCTTCGTCGAGGTCTCAGCCCCGCGCGGACACTGCGTGGCTGATGTCCCCAATGTGGCATTGGAGACGCTCAGCGCCCCCAATGCCACATTGGGGACTTTTCATCTTGGTCTTGGCTGGTGGGGTGGGGTTGACCGGGTGTGTTAATGCCGGGGTGGGGTGGTGCTTGTCAGATGTGCCGGGTGCGTTGTTCGTGCTGGATGAGCACGAGCAAGGCT